>WREN01000013.1 GCA_009779295.1 Oscillospiraceae bacterium
AGTTTTTTTCAAGTGGTATTATATAAAGTTACTTATAATTTACACCATAGTTTATTTTTGTTAATATCGTACACTGTTCTATCTTCTATTTTCAACAAATTGTACAAATTTTCCCAACGCTGCGGCATGTCGTCCTCATATAAGTGCGGAATGAATCCCATTGAGAGGTATAACGAAACTGCCGGCACACGGAAATCGTCGGTTGCGAGGCTAATTTCGCTCACGCCTGCGGAATATAAATATTCGCAAGCCGCCGTGCAAACGAGCCGCCCCAGTCCTTTGCCTTTGTATTCCGCTTTGACCGCGACCATATGTAACCTGCCGTTTGCGCCACCGTCAACAATCTGTCCCGTCGCCGTACCGACCGGCGTATCTCCGTCGCAGACATAGAATATCGCCTCCGGTTTGACTGTAGGATCGCCCAACATCCGTTCGATGAATTGTTCCCGCGTCCAGCGACCGCGCGTCAATTCCTCGCTGACTTCTATCCATGCGTCAATAAGCGATTCATCATGCGAAACGATTTTGTAACCAGGTATGTCGCATTGTTGCAACGGTACTTTCGGGCGTATCATTTTTAATTGTCCCATTATTTCTTTACTCCTTTGATGTATTCCAACACCGATGGCGGCACAAGTTTTGAGATGTCCGCTCCGTGCTTCAGAAATTCCCGCACGACCGACGAGCTCACGTGCTGATATTCCGGTTTAGAGGGCATGAATAACGTTTCGATATTGTCGTAAACGCTGCGGTTGATTTCGGCGAGCATGTACTCGTAAGTGAAATCCGAAACGTTGCGCACGCCTTTGATTATGATGTTGATGCCGTTGCGATGCATGTATTCGGCTAACATGCCGTTGTGTGAATCAATTGAAACGTTTTTAATATGGGCACAAGCGATATCAACCATTTCGATTCTTTGCTTGTCCGTGAAAAAATTCTGCTTCTCGCTGTTGTTGAAAATGACGACGACGATCTCGTCAAACATCAGCGAAGCACGCCGGATCATGTCGTTGTGCCCGACTGTGATGGGGTCGAATGTCCCCGCTATTAACGCACGCATTTGTGTCAGCTCCTATCTAATAAAAAGTCCGGTACTCTGCACGGTTTTATATCTATTTCTTGCCATACATTCCCTGTAACATAAGGTTCGCTATTGAGCCATTCATTTATTAATATTTCTTTTGAAGGATAATCGACAATCATTATTGACCCAATCATATTATTTTCATCGTCAAGTATTGCCGCCGCATATAAGTGTTTGCGTTCTTTAATCAAATTTTTAACACCTTCAAGATGTTGTTCACGTACGTTTTTTCTGCGCATACTTGCTTCACTATCTTTTCCATCAAATGCTGTTATTAAAAAATGCATTAATTATCACTCCTTAATCATCGTATTTATTTCTTGATTCAATAAATTTCCATATTTGATAAATTAATAATACAACACCAATTATAATAATTACAATATTTTTTAAGAAAAATCCCAAAACAATTGCAGGACTACCTGATTTCGATAATGGTAATCTATATTTCATTTATACTATCCCCCACATTCCTTAACAAACTAATATGCTTTTTCCCGTACCTCGCGTGGCGCGCCAACTCCAACCCGCCGTAGACAACCGGCGTTTCCCTGTCGCTTTCGCACACGATTATACCGTTCTCCTCAATTATTCCCGCGTCGCAAATCCGCTTCAGCGCGTCGAACAGAATATCCGAACCATACGGCGGATCTAAAAAGATTATGTCAAATTTCTGCGCGTTTTTCACGCCGCGTATAAACAACTTATAATCGGTCGTCAAGACGTTGCACTTGTCGTAAAGTTTCGTCTTCTGCGCGTTGCGTTTGATAACGTCGGTCGCCGCCTTGTCAGCGTCAACTAACACCGCGTTCTGCGCACCTCTACTCAACGTTTCCAATCCAAGCTGACCCGAACCCGCGAACAAATCCAGTACGCGCCTGCCTTCGATTTCAAACTGTATCATGCTGAACACGGCTTCCTTCACCCGTTCATCGGTGGGTCGGGTCGCGTCGCCCGCAGGCGTTTCCAACTTCATTCCCCGCGCCGTACCTGTAATAATCCGCATCATTTTTTCTTCTCCGTTTTCGTTGATTTTTTGAATTTTTGGAATCCCCCTCCGGCTACGCCGGTTTCCCCCTTTAGCAAGGGGGACGAGATTAGGTTGCGTTCTTCCTTGCCCCCCTTGCTAAAGGGGGGATGTCAAAACACAAATTGCGTTTTGACAGGGGGGATTCCAAAGTGATTCATTTTTTAAAATATTCCAAAATCTCATTCGCGTTGCGCTCCGAAATTCCTCTGACTTCGAGCAATTCCTCTTTTTTCGCAGCTTTCAGATTCGCCATCGTTTTAAAATGTTTGAGCAGTTCCCGCGCTTTAGCCGCGCCGATCCCGTCGATTTTCTCTAATGCAGATTTCTTGACGTTTTTGCTCCGCGAGTTCGTCATTTTCGTGATCGTGAATCTATGTACTTCTTCCTGTATCTTATATATCAATTGAAACACCGCCTGTTCTCGCGCTATGCTGATTTCCTCATCTTCCGTCGTCAGTCCGCGCGTTTTGTGAAACTCGTCTTTCACCATTCCGAAAACCGGTATCGGCATTTGCAATTCTTCAAGCAAAGTTTTAATTGTGGAAACATGCCCCTTACCGCCGTCGAGCAGTATCAAATCCGGCAAAATCTCGCTGTGATTTTTTAACCTGCGCTCGATAATCTCGCGCATGGACGAGTAATCGTCCTGCTTATCCGTCGATGTGATTTTGTACGTCCGGTAATCACTCTTTTTAAGTTTCCCGTTTTCGGCGACAATCATACCCGCTGTGATGTTGTCACTGCCCATATTCGAAATGTCAAACGCCTCTATCCGTTCCGGTACAACTTCAAGAGAAAGTATAGACGCGAGCTTAACGAGCGTCTTGTTATCCTTCTCCGCTTCGGCTTTATAATGTTTCGCGTGCTGCGCGGCATTGTCGTAAACCATGCTGCACAACGCCTTCAATTCGCCGCGCTCAGGCGTTTTCAATTTAACTTTGTAACCTACGCGTTTATTTAAAAATTCAGAAAGTAAAATATCATCCTCTTCGCTCAATTCTATATTCAATAAAATAATCTTCGGTATATACTCGCGCTTGGTATACAAATAAATCAGAAAAGCGGAAATATTTTCGTCGTTTATGATTTGCTCCGCGGAAAAAACATGGTGTTCGCTGTCGATGACGCAGCCGTCGCGCACGTAGAATATCGTTATGCACGAACAAACATCGTCGGTATATAACGCGATAATATCCTGTTCGGTATCCGGAGAACCCACGACCTTTTGATTCGACCACAGCCGCTCAAGTGAATTTATTCGGTCACGGTATATCGCCGCGCTCTCAAACATTAAGTTTTCCGCCGCGTATTCCATATTCTCCTCAAGCGAAGTTTTAATTTCCGTATAACTCCCGCGCAGAAACGTTAAAACGTCTTTATACAATTCCTTATATTCCTTGCTCGAAACCTTCCCCGTGCAGGGTCCAACGCATTGATTCATCTGGTAAAATATACACGGGCGCGTCTTCTCTATATCCTTCGGGAATTCTCTGTCGCATGACGCGAGTTTAAACGCCTTCTGCGCCGTTTTAACAAGCGTATAAGCCGCACCTGCCGCGGAATACGGTCCGTAATATTTTGCGCCGTCCGCCAAACGCTTGCGCGTAACGCTGATTCTCGGGTACAATTCATTCATCGTGACCTTTATGTAAGGATAACTCTTGCCGTCTTTGAGCCTTATATTGAATTTCGGCATGTGAAGTTTGATGAGTTGATTCTCAAGCGTGAGCGCCTCCATATCCGAATCCGTCATCATGTAATCGAAATCAACGACGTTCTCAACCATCTTCTGCGTTTTCAAATCATGACGCGTATGATCCGAAAAGTACTGCGAAACCCTGTTCCGCAACGCCTTAGATTTTCCCACGTAAATAATATTGTCGTTTTTATCCTTCATAATATAAATTCCGGGCAAAAACGGCAATCCGGCGGCTTTTTCCTGTAAAATTTTCAATCTTATATTTTCCATATTAATTTCCCTGTAAAAACGAGCAGACAATTTCTGTTAAGTCATTGTCCGCTCTTTTTCCGATGAATTTTTTTCGTTGTGAATTTATTCACTAAATCCGGTATTGACAAGCTCACTCAACCCTTCAAGCGCTTCTTTTTCGTCCGGACCGTCCGCAAACAATGTCACAGTCATCCCCTTGACAATTCCGAGTGACAATACGCCGAGCAAACTTTTTGCGTTGACCCTCCTGTCTTCTTTTTCAACCCAAATTGAACTTTTATAAGAATTTGCTTTTTGAATAAAAAACGTGGCCGGTCTCGCATGAAGCCCTACATTATTTTGAATAGTAACGTTTTGAGAAGTCATAAAGCTATCGCTCCTAATAATTATTTATAATATTATATCAAATTTTTTTCGAAAAATCAAGAGTTTTTATATATTTTTTCTTTATGTGTTTATTTTTTTAATATCCGTAATCGTGATATACACTGTAATATTCTTGCTTTGCACTTCGAATGTCTTTCCGGGCGCTAAAAACTGAGTTCCGTTGAGCTTAAATCCGTCTTCTTTGATAATGCCTTTTGAAACTATAACCCCCCTCACGTCATACCGCCGATCGTCATATTTTTTTACATAATTATATTCGTTGTCAAGAACGAATACCTCTCTATTAGAAACTTCTTTGCTCAACAGTTTCCCGATTTCCAAACCGTTTTGCTTCCAGTAGAATATGTCGCCTTCTACCATAGCTTCTGTTGAACCGATCCTGACGCCGTTTATAAAAAACGATATTTCGACTTCATCTTTATTACTGCTTAACATTTTATTGTAAAGTTCATAACGCAAAGCGACGCCAATTATACATCCGATCACGACGATAATTATAAGAAAATCAATTATATTAAATCTGGCTTTAGTTTTCATAATTATTTTTTCACCTCTTTTATAGTTATACAATAACCCTGCTCAGTAAAATTAGGAACGCGCAAACTGACTAATGTGCCGACTGATATGTGATAACCGCCGATATTGTATAACCCGTCCTTCAGCGTTGCCTCCGCCTGTATCGTAACCGTCATGTCAAGATGTTCGGGATAAACAGCGTATATAATTTCGCCGCTGTTCAAGATTGTAGTCGTGTATATGCTGTCCTCGTATTTAACATCGACCACTTTGCCTATTGCCATTTGTTTTACAGAATCAACTACTTTATCGTCCCAGTTGACCTTTCCTCTGAATTCTTCCTTGATTTGCGTTATTGAAACCTGATATTCAATTGTTACCGTTTTAGGCCTGAAATTTTCGATATTGCCCGACATAAATATATAGGCGAGAATTCCCGCGGCGGTGAGGATAATTAGAATAAGTATGATATCAATAAAGTTGAATCTGAATTTAGTTTTAGTCGCCATTGCCTTTACTCCTTATTTCCAATCTTTTGTAGTTTGTATTTTCATATATCAAATCCGCAGAAGTATCATCTTCGTTACGCTCGGTCCATTCAAGCATCGCGCAGCGCCTTACGGCTATCGTCAATGCCACGACTAACCAAAATACGAAGAATACCCTGTAGTTGTACCATATATAATCAGTCATACCTTGAATCAATACGGAAACAATCCCGCAAAACCCCGCCGCCGACAACAATTTTGTTTCGGTATATTTTATATTATCACCTAACTTTTTATACAGCGAAAAATTATTTTGCATGTAAATAATCATTGCGGCAAGGAAAATTATAAGCCCGAAAATTCCGATCTCAACTATAATCTGCAAAAATAAATTATGGCTGTGCGGCGCGCTTTCGATTCCGGCAAGCGAATATTTCGGATAGACTACAGTAAAAGCTCCTTCACCTATTCCTATACCGCTGCTGAAATTGTCTTTGATCATTTCGATAACGGCGCGCCAGATATTCACACGGTACGATGTGGACGTATCCTGAATATTTCCAATGCTTAGGAAACGATCAATAATATTCTGAGGCAAAACAACCGGCAACAAAGGTAACGATATTAACCCTCCTAATAAAAGTATCATTGATTTGCGATGATATATCAATAAAAACAACAGCATACCTATCAAAAATCCAAGCCATGCGCCGCGCGACCATGTGAATATCAGACATAAACCTGAGACTCCGGTCATCATTAAGAATACTAATTTTTGGTTAATTTTTTTTGAGAAAAGAAATATAGCAATCATTAAAGGCAATATCATTATTAAATATTCCGCTAAAACGTTCGGGTTCTCAAACGTCGAAACGACCCGCCCGCGTATGTCTTCGAATAATTCTTCATCCTGCCAAGTTTGTTCGACCATTCCGAAAAAGTTTTCGTATATTCCGTATAAAGCGACTATGAACGCTGAAAACGTCAATGAAACTATACACCTTTTTACCCATTCGCTTGTGCGTATCAAATTTACTACGAGAAAATAACCCAGTATAAAACATGAATACAATAATGCCGGTCTGATGCTCGTCTCGCGCGAAACAGAAAAAATCCCGCCTAATATTGTCAAGAGCAAGAAGATAAAAATCGATACGTCGATTATTTCAAATTTTAATGTGCGTTTCCCGCGTATTAATTTCAAAAAATAACAAATCGTTACAAAAATAATAAGTCCTGCCAGAAACATTGTCGGCACGAACGGCACCACGAATATTACCGTAACTATACCAAATTCCGGTATCATTATAAATGTAAATATTCCTACAAGCGCGATAATACCTAACAATATATATTCAGGAGCGAGAAAGTAACTGGATAATCCCACAATCATTCCGAGCAGGAAAGCAATATTGTTGCGTATTATAACCGTGCCGCTTATTTGTATACTTTCTTTACGCGCGCCGAACACTTTAAACAGCAGAAAACTCATGATCCGGCTTTTGCACATCAAATCGCTGATTTTTACTTTTACAAACAACATCGGGAATGACGCAATCATTAAAAATATCCCAATAATTAAATTTAAAATATCCATTTCTTTGAGGTTGAACGCGTAAACGGATAAAAAATATATTATCGTCGTGTATAATCCGAAAGAAAATAAGAATATTCCGTAAACCGAAACCGAATATAACATCATCTTCCGAAGTTGTTTCATAATGAAATTTAAAATACTGCTATGCTCAAACCCTTTGATTACCCGGAATTTTAAAGGTTTTAAGTTAATCTTTTTTAATATATTAACTGTCAGAGAATTTTCAGCTGCTTCAACTTCGGAATCGTAAGAAGTAAATATACCGCCGAAAAAACTTTCCGAAAGTTTATCGTAAATCAAATCAATAAAATTAAAAATCGCATTGAGAAACAAACTTTCCCTGAACAATTCTTTTATTTTTTTCAAACGTTATTTTCCTCCTTTATTTTAACCCGTGTGATAAAAAGTCCGCCGAAATATATGGCTGCTCCTATAATAAAAATGACAACGCCAACGATGATGTTATTAATTTTTTCGCTTTCGTATGGATTGTTGCCGTAAAAATGATAAGCAAACAGCATGATTAAAAACGCCGCCGCGCTTGATATTGCAATTTTTACCATACTTATAATAAACTTATTCGTGAAGATACCTTTTATTTTGACGTGTAAAAAGATTATTAATATAACCGCCGTTATCGTTTGGGCAACAGCAACCGCTAAACCGATTGCACCGTTACCCAAATCGAATAGATATACGAAAATTGCAGATAACGATATGTTCCCAACGATACCGGAAATTGAAGCGATCATAGGGATTTTTGGCATGTTACAGGAATAGAATACCCTGTTTGATAATTCTATCACCGCGAACGCGGGCATTCCGTATGCCATCCACCGCAGCGATACCGTCGTCAGATACGCATCATTGCTTGTGAATTCTCCTCCGAGATATAGAACCGAGATTCCTTCGCCACCCAAAACATATACCGCGAACATTACCGGAATCATTATCATCAGCGACGTTATCAAGCCGGTTCGTATAATTGAAGCGAATTGTTCGGCATCACCGTTTACGTTCAAACGGGACAGTACTGGGAATATATAGTTTACTATACTGTGTACAAGTATGCCGGATATTATCAAAAATAAATTGTAAGAATATTCGAAAACAGTTATATTTCCTGTGTATGACGAAAAGTGCATACCGCTGAATAACATCATCGGCGAAAGCCATGAACCTACCATAATCGGCGGTATCATTTTAAACGTGCGCCGCAGAGCTTCGTTTTTAAAATCTAAAATAAATCTATATTTAAATCCGTTTCTCAATAACGGTATCAATAAAGTAATCAACTGAATGAACCATGAAGCTAAATATGCAAAAGCAAGCCCGTAAATATTATCGAAGCATAAAAGGTATATTATAACTCCGGCGTTGGATATCGCGCTGATGAACGCAGGAAGGATATATTTGCCTTTGGATTGCAGTATTCCTACTAATGTGTAAGCCGTTCCGGTGAACATTATCATCGGGAACATTATTCGAAGCATAGCAGCCGCCAATTCGATTGTATTTTCTTCAAGTCCGGAAACTAAAAATTTTATTATTGGGTCAGCAAAAATTATTCCGATGACGGTAAGTAATCCGGTAACCAATAAAATTATGTTGAAAAAGATACAAGCAAATTCACCGGCTTGCTTATCACCTTTGAAACTGTTGTACACCGGGATGAAACATCCCAAAACCGCCGCGCCCAACAACAAATCGAAAAACGTCAGAGGAAAATTTGACGCCGCCGTGATCGCATTCGCTACGTCGCCTGTGCCGAAATTCCGTGCGATTACAATTTGTCTGACCATGCCGAGCAGCTTCGCGACGACCGTTGCTCCCATCATCAATGCTACTGTTCTTACAGGTTTCATAATAAATCCGGGCGTTTCTTTCTCGTTAAATCCAAAGCCGCCTTGATCCTCCAAAGTTCAATTTTCGCGTGGTTGCCGTCACGTAACACGTCCGGCACAGCGCGTCCGTTGTAAACCGCGGGCTTGGTGTACTGCGGGTATTCCAACATCCCGCACGCGATGCTTTCTTTCTCGTGACATTCGGAATCCGTCAGCACACCGTCCACAAGACGCCCGACACAATCCACCAGCACGCACGCCGCCATTTCGCCGCCGGTCAAAATATAATCTCCGATGGAGATTTCCTCATCTATGATTTCTTCGATAATCCGATAATCGATACCTTCGTAATGCCCGCACAAGATTATTAATTGGTCATAATTGTTTTTGAGTTCCGCGGCTTTCTTTTGAGTTAAGACTTGTCCCTGCGGCGACATGTATATGGTTCGTGTGCGGTTTAGTTTATCAATTGCATAATAACAATCGCATACAGCGGGCGGGCTTATTATCATTCCCTTGCCGCCGCCGTATGGCGTGTCGTCAACGCGGCGGTGCTTATCCTTGGAATACCCGCGGATGTTGTGTGTTTTGATGTCAAGTATTCCGGCGAACTGCGCCCGTCCGATTACGCTTTCGCTTAAAACCGTGTTTACCATATCTGGGAATAACGTCATTATATCAAATCTCATTCAAACATTCCCTCTATCGGACGGATAAATATGCCCTTTTCCAAATCGATATTGATTACGAACTCTTTCACTACTGGAACATAGGCTAACGTTTTATCGGGTTTTTCGATTTCGTAAATGTCGTTCGCCGCGTGTTTGAGTATGTCTTTCAACACGCCGTAATGAACGCCGTTATCAGCGTCGATTATGTTCAATCCGATTAAATCCGTAATGAAATGACTGCCTTCAGCCAGCGGTATATCTGCGCGGTCGCAGTACAGAATTTTATCTTTGAGTTTTATCGCGTCCTCAAAAGAATCAACGCCGTCGAATTTTATCAGCAGCACGTTTTGATGGACTGCCGAATTGCTTACGCGCAATTCTTCACCGTTTTGCAGATAGAAAACTTTTATCCCCACGGCGATTTGCAATGAATCGCACCATGATTGGAATTTGACATATCCATTTAACGCGTGCGTGTTGACTATTTTTCCTGCTTCCAAATATTTTTTCATATATTTTACCATGCTTTGTTTGTATTTTTATTAATAGGATGTAAACATTATAAATTTTGTTTCTCAACTTTACGTTGAGTTTTGTCAATAATGTCGTTATTGCAATTATAAAAAATGCAGTTTATAATTAAAGTATCAATAAATCGAGGAGGAAATTAACATGAATCTTGACATAGGCGGAAATTTAAGGCGGTTACGTAATAAGCGAGATATAACGCAAGAAGAACTCGCAAATTATATCGGTGTCAGCTTTCAAGCAGTTAGTAAATGGGAGCGGGGGGAAGGTTATCCTGATATAACTTTTATCTTACCGCTCGCGTCATATTTCGGCGTTAGTACCGACGAACTGCTTGGCATGAAATCTGAAAAAGAAGAAAAGGAGATTAATGAAATAATGGAACGGGCAAATTTGTTTGTTAAGGACATTCACTTTTTTACCGACGAAAATAGACATCTTTTTTCGGAAAGAATAAATATCCTTGCCGAAGGATATAAAAAATTCCCTAATAATTTTAAATTAATGGTCCAATATGCGATGTCGCTTCAATACGATTACCGAATAGATGAAACAGATTTTTTAAAATTACAAAAGCGGAGTTTTGAAGCAAACGGTGATGAAATCGAGCAAATCAGCCGCCGGGTGTTACAAGAATGTACCGATACCGAACTGCGCCATTCGGCAAGCGTTTTTCTAATAAGGGTATACGCATATCGCGGAGAACGCGACAAAGCAATCGGGATTTGTAATACATTTCCTCTATATCCGACAAGCCAGAATATCATGAAGACCAACATATATGATTATTATGAGGACGCATTGCCGCAGTATAGAAAAGTTTTTTTCGAATTATTCCATAGTTTGATAATAAAAATAAATTCTCCGTTCAAAAAAAGCAAAGATGAAATGAGAATATGCTGGAAAAAAACGATAAAATTGTGCGATGTTTTTTTCGACGACGAAGAATACGGTTCTTTAGCAGGACAAGTCATTGCTGCTTGTTTAAATTATTCTATGGATTTCGACTCTAATCCCGACCGTTCCCTTGCGTATATAAGAAAAGCCTTTGAAGCGGCGAAACATGAAGATGGAATCGTAAAGCATAGAAAGAATTACGTCTACCAATCCTTCCTCGTGCAAGGTGTTGACCTTGAGCCGGAAAAAGACTTCTCATTTACCAAAGATATTACCGAAGTTCAAAACGTCATAAACACACTCGAATTGAGAAAAGAAAAGGACGAACCGCGTATCAAGGCATTGATTGAAGAATATACACCATACAGCGGGGTTAGAAATGTGTAAACTATTTCGCTTTCGTGAGCGAAAACTCAAATCTGCACCATTTCCCGTATTCGCTCTCAACTTTAATTTTTTCATTATGCGCGTCCATTATTGTTTTCGATATATACAATCCAAGCCCCGAACCGCTTTTATCTAAACCGCGGCTTTTGTCAGCTTTATGAAACCGCTCAAACACAAGCGATAAATCTTCCGGTGGTATTCCTTGACCTTCGTTATATACCGATACCTGTACTTTTTTATCTTTATAATTGATATTTATTTGGTACTTTCCGCCGGGATTCGAAAATTTTACTGCGTTATCACATAAATTGTATAAAACTTGATGAATTGCGTCTTCGTCCGCGTAGACAAACATATTATCATTATCACATTCAAATTCGGGTTCAAGTTTTTTATCTATGATCCGCTGTTCGAACGAAAATAAAATAATTCTTGCCATTTCGCAAATGTCAAACGATACCGGATTGAATTTTCGCTCGCCCGCTTGAATTTTTGAAATATCGAGCAAAGAATTCACAAGCCTTGAAAGCCTGAATACTTCTTCCTTGATTATATTTAAGTAATAATTATGTTTTTCCGGAGGAATTATTCCGTCAAGTATATTCTCGATGAAACGCGCAATCGTTGTCATCGGCGTTCGTAAGTCGTGTGAGACATTAGCTATAAAATCACGTCTCATATTTTCCAGTTTGACAAGCGAATCCGCCATAGTATTAAACGCTACCGCAAGTTCCGAAACTTCATCGCGCCCCACGATCGGTATCCTGACATCAAATCTTCCCGCTGCAAACGATTTCGCCGCTTTGCTCATGTCTTTGAGAGGACCTATCATTCTTTCGCTTATAAAATAAACCGCGATGAAAGTTGCAAGCAACACCCATAAACTGGCCATGATTATTGTTTTGATAGTCTTCTCAACATGCATAGTGAACGTTGGCGAATCAGAACTTGTAAATACTATTGCTATACTTTCACCTTTAAATTCTATCGGAACGGCGAAAGTCAGGTGATTCCCCTGAAACACGCCGTCCAAATCATTGGTCAGACGCACATTCGAACCGTTCAATACATTTTCCACAATTTCCTCAGGAACATCAGTCAATATCTCTTCTTCTTTAACGCTGGTGTCGGTAATCAATATACTTCCATTAATATCGGAAACGAATATAATCATATCGTCAGTATAATTCGCGAGCATTGTCAGATAATTTTTTATATTCACATTTTGTTTTACGATATAATATTCAAATACAGTATCGCCGCTGCTTTTATAACCCGTTTCGAGATATTTCGCGGCGGCTAATGCCGTATTATTTACAATATTTTCTTTTTGTTTTTCAGAATCATCTCTTATACTTATGGCTAAAATTGCAGCCAGCATTGTGAAACTTATAACTATGATTAACACGAATGTAGTTATATACTTAGTAAAAACGCTTCTAAACATATCATCTCACCCATAAAAACGGACGCCGGGTAAAGCGTCCGTTTTGATTTACTTACTGCAATATTTCAAATTTATAACCGACGCCCCATACTGTTTTAAGTATCCATTTATCCGACACGCCTTCAAGTTTTTCACGCAGCCTTTTTACATGCACGTCAACCGTTCTGGAATCACCTAAGTAATCAAAGCCCCATACTTTGTCGAGCAGTTGATCGCGGGTGAACACCCTGTTGTAATTTGCCGCCAAGAAGTAGAGTAATTCAAGTTCCTTCGGGGGAATGTCAACGGATTTTCCGTTTAGTTTAAGCTCGTACTTCTGCAGACTTATTTCAATATTGTCAAACTTAATAACTTCTTCGTCGTTCTGGTTGTCGTGCGCAGAATATCTTCTGAGTACAGCTTTCGTTCTTGCCGCTAATTCCTTGTTGTCAAACGGTTTGACGAGAAAATCATCCGCTCCGAGTTCAAGTCCCAAAACTTTATCGAAAACATCGCCTTTCGCCGTTATCATAATAACAGGTTTTGAAGAAATTTCTCTGATTTCTCTGCATACCTGCCAGCCCTCTTTTTTCGGCATCATAATGTCGAGTAATACTAAATCCGGCTCATACATTTTAAAATAACTGATGCCTTCCGCTCCGTCATTTGCCGTCTTAACTTCATATCCTTCAGCCTCAAAATACTGCCTAAGCGTTTCGCAAATATTTACATCGTCGTCCACTATTAATATTTTCGTTCCCATCATAATTCCTCCGCTTATTAATTTTTATTAATTTTGTTAAATTATTCACTAACTTCATTATATACTATTTTATACTTATTTTGATTAACGCACGGTAAATATTTAATTAATTTATTATGAACAAAAAATATGCTTGCTATTCAACGAAAAAAAATATATAATATATATTATATAATATATAAAAAAAGGAGTTGGTTATTTGAATATAAATTTAATTGAATCAAAAAAAGCAAACTATGTAAAATTCTATAATCGTGATAAAGGAATAAAAAGACTTTATCATATACATATAGCTGATCCGCATGAAAAACCAAGACCGCCGCTGTGGCGTGAAAATTTTCAGCAGCGTATAGACTACGCGGTCAACATGTACGAGAAGGCAATGCTGCGGCTTGAGTGGCTGCACGATGATTTTATACCTTACGCTCCGTGCGTGACCGGAACTGAAATATTCGCGGAAGCGCTCGGAAGCAAAGTAATGAAACCCGTGAACGATATGCCGTTTGCGATTCCGTTTATCATAGATTCTTCGGAAATAGCGGATATTAAAGTCCCCGCGTTAGAGGATAGCTCGCTGTATTATTTATTCGATATGGCGGACAAAATAAAAGCGGCGTGCGGCAACGATGCGCTTTTAGGGATAGTAGACATTCAAACGCCGATGGATATAGCCGCTTTGATATGGGATAAAAATTACTTTTTTATCGCTATGATTGATGAACCCGAAGCCGTAAGAGAACTTACGCATAAAATCTCACAGCTATACTACTCTTTCTTCGACGAATGGTTCAAACGCTACGGAAAAGAGTTTATTTCTCATTACCCCGACTATTATATGCCGTCCGGATTCACTTTTTCCGAAGACGAAGCGGGAGCGGTCAGCCCGGAGATATTCAAAGAATTGTTTCTCCCCGAATTGATAGAAATGTCGGAAAGATACGGCGATTTAGGAATGCACTGCTGCGCGAACGCCGTGCATCAATGGGAAAATTTTAAAAAGATACCGAATTTGAAAATATTAAACCTTGTGCAGCCGCCGGAAATAATGTTAAAATCTTATAGCTTTTTTGCGGGACATACCGCAATGTTTCCGGCGTGGAACGGTAACGTTGAAGATGAAAACGCGCATATATGCCTTAACTTTTGGGTACAGAATGACGAAGAGGCTAAAAGGCTTGCAGATAAATTAAATAAATTTTAAGGAGTAAAAATAATGAAATTAGGTATTATCGGATTGCCGAATGTCGGGAAGAGTACGTTGTTTAACGCTATAACAAACGCCGGAGCGGAATCCGCCAATTATCCGTTTTGCACGATCGAACCCAATGTCGGGATGGTGGCCGTTCCGGACAGCCGTCTTGATTTCCTTGTGAAAATGCAAAAACCGGAAAAATTTACACCGGCGGTTATCGAATTCGTCGATATTGCGGGTTTAGTTAAGGGTGCGTCGAAAGGAGAGGGGCTTGGGAATAAGTTTTTGGAACATATACGACATGTGGACGCGGTCATTCACGTCGTGCGCTGTTTCGACGATGATAACATAATCCACGTCGACGGGAACGTTGACCCGCTGCGCGATATTGAAATTATTAACACTGAACTGATTTATTCCGATATTGAAATCGTTGAGCGTCGTATCGAACGTGCGAAAAAGTTGGTAAAAGGCGATAAAGCGTTTGAAATGGAATTACAGATGTTCGAGCGTTTGCTTGCGACGCTTGACAAAGGATCATCCGCGCGCGGAGTCGATTTTAATTCACTGGAACTCGATATTTTAAAAGATACCCCCCTTTTGAGCATGAAACCAATCATATACGCGGCTAACATCAGCGACAACGATGTTGGGACTGATATTGATTCTAATGCTTATTATAATCAAGTTAAAGCGCACGCCAAAACCGAAAATGCCGAAATCATGCCTATCTGTGCGAGTATCGAAGCCGAAATATCCGAACTCGAGACAGATGAAAAGAATGCGTTCCTTGAGGAAATGGGAATCGCTGAAAGCGGGCTTGATAAGTTGATTAAATCAAGCTACAATTTATTGGGGTTGATTAGTTTTCTGACAGGCGGCCCTAAGGAAGCCCGCGCCTGGACTATCAAAGCCGGTACGAAAGCTCCGCAGGCGGCGGGGAAAATCCACACTGATTTCGAAAAGGGTTTTATACGCGCCGAGGTTATTGCGTTTAATGATCTTGTCGAATGCGGAAATATGGTTGCCGCGAAAGAAAAAGGTTTGATCCGCAGCGAGGGTAAGGAGTATGTAATCAAAGACGGTGATGTTGTGCTTTTCAGGTTTAATGTGTGAGAAAAAAATCGCATGTTTACCGATACCACAATTGCGGCAAAAAATGATTGCCCACAAAAGAATATCTCGAAAAAATAAACGGAGGTAATAAAAAATGACAAACAACAAACGCCCGCAAATAACAATCCCGGAAGACTTCCCGCGTTTTATCGCGCCGGGGTTTCAGCGCGAACTCGACGAATTACGCGAACTGTACTGGACGCACTATCAACGCAGCGGTCCGACCGCGACATTCGAGGACGAATGGCTTCCGCGTCCGCAGTTATGGCCCGCGACGAACCATGAAAACCGTATGCACCGAATCCGCACGCTCTGGCGCAACAGCCTCACCAACAAAGGAATGGACGATGAAGGTTACGTGTTCACGCACCAGCATCAATCGATAGCGCATCAGCACGGCTGGCCGTTCCCGTTCTGGCGCGAGGATTATCCCGGCACGTGGGGCTGGCATTTCAATTTAAAGGACGTCATGCCGGGCTGGTATTTAACATCCGAAAAAACTCAAGAGGGATTCATTACATACAGCGTAACCGACAACGGTATCGACGACGGTTGTTGGAATTTGTCCATCAAATCCGCCGAAGCGTGGATCGAACCGCCGGAATTGTTTATCGATCCCATTCAATGCCCGTTCATTCAGATACGGTGGAGTGTGAAGGGAGCTGGCAGTGCGAACCCTTACATACAATGGGCGACTGAGGATGAGCCCGAATATGACATGAAACGTTGTATGTTTTTTGACGTGGCGAACGAAAACATTACGTACACGCAGATACCGATGTTTAAAAATCCACTGTGGAAAGGCAAAGTTACCCGCTTGCGTATCTGTTTCAACAATTCTGAAATCGGACAAACCGTGCGGATAAGTTCGATCTTCACGACGTTCGATACGCGCCACACCATCAACAATGCGTATTACCTCTCCGCGTGCGTCAACTATTACGACTGGACGGGCGACGTTTCGTTCCTGCGGCAGAATATCGGGCGTATGCGAATTGCCATGCGCTGGATGATGACGGTTTGCAAAGGCTTGGAGGAGAAATGTATCGTCGCACCGTTCGTAGGGCATGACGGTCGCCCGGGGTATACG
>WREN01000014.1 GCA_009779295.1 Oscillospiraceae bacterium
CAACTCCGCGACAATAATGTCGCCGCGCAGGATTCGGCTGCAGCGGTTGAAACTCACGCCTTTACTTTCACACGGCCAGCTCTGCGCGGTGATCCGGTCGTAGGCATAAATCGGCTCGTAAATGCTCATACTCATCTTGCTGAGTATGAACGCCTTACCCTCAACGCGCAGTTTATTCGTATTGAAGTTGGTGCCTGCGCATTGTAAATCGGCGGTTTCCTGCATGTAACGCAGGACGTGCGAAGCGCTGATGATATTATTTACGTCGGAATCATAAAGCGCGACACGGTATTTTTCAGAATGTTTCATATTTTGTTGTCCGACCCCAGCACGTTTAAAATCTTATGCGCGACCATCTTCTTTACCTCGGTGCGGGCAACGCCCAAATAATCACGCGGGTCGAAGAGTTGCGGCGACGCCGTCATAACGCGCCTGATTCCTGCCGTCATCGCCAACCGTATATCCGAATCGATGTTGATCTTGCACACCGCCATCGAAGCCGCCTGACGCAGCATTTCTTCCGGAACGCCGATAGCGTCGTCAAGTTTGCCGCCGCAATCGTTTATTTCAGCGACGAGATCCGGCATGACCGACGACGCGCCGTGAAGCACTATCGGGAATCCGGGCAATCTTTTCGCGACTTCCTCGAGTATATCAAAACGCAGTCTCGGTTTTGTACCCGGTTTGAACTTATACGCGCCGTGACTCGTCCCTATCGCGATCGCAAGTGAATCAACGCCGGTCTTGGTGACGAATTCCTGCACTTCATCCGGATTTGTGAACTGCGCGTCCTCGGCGGAAACGTTGACCGCATCTTCGATGCCTGATAATTTACCTAATTCACCCTCGACGACAACGCCTTTTGCATGCGCGTAATCAACACAGCGCTTTGTCAATTCGATATTTTCGGTGAAGTTATAGTGCGAGCCGTCGATCATAACCGACGAAAATCCGCCGTCCACGCAGCTTTTGACTTCGGCAAACGCGTCATCCGGCGATTTACCCGCGCCGCCGTGGTCGAGATGCAGAGCGATTGGGATACCCGTACTTTCCATTGCAGCTTCAACCAATTTAATTAAGTAGATATGCCGTGCGTATTTGCGCGCGCCGGCGGATACCTGAAGGATAACCGGAGAATTAAGTTCGCCCGCGGCTTCCGTTATCGCCTGAATGATTTCCATGTTGTTTATGTTGAAAGCGCCTACCGCGTAACCGCCTTCATATGCCTTTTTAAACATTTCTTTCGTCGTTACCAATGACATAATATACACCCCTAAATTTTTATATATCTATATTTTACCTTATTTTTGATATAAAATCAAGTAGTTTTTATTAAAAAACGATTACGGGAGCATAATTACTCCCGTATGTAACAGCTATTATGAAAAACATAGGTTATATAAATTTATCACAATTTCACTCAAAGAACACGTCAAACGCCTTTCCATAAAAATTCACAATTTCAGACTCCACGGATGCGTAATGCGACGCCAAATCTGTGGATTTTTTCGTGAATACTATATTTGAGATAAAACCTTGCGCGTTCGCGTTGCCTATCGTGAAACCAATGTCATACGTTTTTCCTAAATGCAGCATTTCAAGGATCTGATACGATTCCGGGTCGCGCGTTATCTTACCTTCAAGCACTTTCTCAAAGAATGCGGGCTTTAAATCAAGATAACTGTAATAAGACAGCGCTTCGAACAAAATGTCGGACAACAGTTGATTCTCAACCATCGACGGAATACAAAAGAATCCGCTCGCCGTCGAACTCATATATTTTTCCTGCGTCTCTTCATATTTTGGCCACGGCAGGATCCCAACGTCAAATTCAAGGTCTCGCATCAAGAAGAACATCGCGCCGATGTCTAAAGTAGTCAAAAACGCATTGCCGTTTTTGAATATCGTCCAAAGCGGATTTGTCGGGAATCCGGCGTTGTTCGATGTAGCCGTGTATGCCATGCCGTTATACGCGAGGTTATACAGCCGCTCGACTACGGTCATCATGCGCTCGGTGTTAAGGTCGAGAATCGGATATCCGTCGGCGTCGCGGGTCGTTATCTTCTGCCCGTGCGCGTAAGAGAATCCCCAAGCATAACCTTGATGGAGCGTCATACCCCAGCGGTCGTCCGCGGTCATCACGCCGTCGCCGTCAAGATCGGCGGAAATATTCGAAATCGCGCCGTAAAACTTGTCATAAGTCCATGTGCCTTTAAAAACTTCGCCGTAAAGATCGATTTTCATATCGAAATCATCTATGTAATTTTTATTGAAAAGTATAGCGGAAAATCCCTGGTATGTGATCGTATACTCAGATATAGGCATGAACAATTTGCCGTTGACCGTATATTCCTCTGTTGCCGCCGCGTTCCACCACGGCTTCGACAGATCGGTGTATTCGAGATCGTAAATATTCTGCAGAGCTTTATTGCTGATAAGTTCAGGTATGCCCGTATTCGGATGAGGCAGGTATAAATCATAAGCCGTTTCGCCCGCCATCAGGCTCTTCATCAGAATGTTCGCCGAACCTCCTCCGTCTTTACATACAAATGTAACGTCGAACATTTCGCCGATTTTGGAATTGCGGCGGTAAACGGTATCGTTTAGGATGTCGCCGTTCTCGGTTTCAACGGTAAGCCAATACCTTTCGTTGAACAAGTCGTCGCCGAGGATCAATACAGTCTTCCCGTCGAATGTAATATCCGGGAATACCGGCGGCAGTACGGCTGTGGTATCGGTATCTGTAACGGAATCATCGTCGGAAAGTTTGGGACCTTCGGTTTTGGATACGGTGTCGGATGAGCACGCGTAGAGAAATATTAGTGCGAATAAAAATGTAAATGTTATAAATTTTTTCATGGTTTACCTCCTTTGAGTTCAATACCTTCCGTATTGTTGTATCGCGTACATAACCACCCTCATACTTTCAAGCGAGGAGCCGTTATTGATCGAACCGGCAGTAGTGAGATTTAAGCCTTTAGTATTCTTTATCATTTCGCAGTCGCGTTTGACTTCGGCGATGATAGCGTTCGGATCGTTGCGCATAAACGTGAACGGCGCAAGACAGCCGTCGATTCGTGTGCGCGGCATGTATTTCCGGATTTCGTCAACCAGCACGGTCGGTCCGAAATTGCACCCGGTAAGGTTTAACCTGCCGAGAATCGGGAGCAAATGACCCATTGCGGAATCGGAATGCTGGTATCTGTAATCCGCCGGATTCGGGCTGTAGCGTTCAAACACGCCTTTCAAAACGGGATAGCCGAACTTCTCATACATTTCCGGCGTAAGAAGATTGGAATCGTCGTCGGCGAAACTGAATCCCACAGGGGATTGTCCCGCTTCAACGTCCATAATCTCCGCTATTCCCAAAATCACGCGCCGAATCGTATCGCTGAAACGCTCATAAAGTTCCGGAACGTCATAATACAAATAAATTAAATTTTCCGCCCCGTATATGGATGTAGCGAGGGTCACGGGTCCGCGGACACCGCGCCATACATGGGGCTTTGTGCCGTGTATTTCAAAGATACGTTTCTTTTCGGATTCCCAATTAGGCGGCAAAATAAACTCGCGCAAGTCCAGTTTATCAACGTCGTCTAACATCTTCTCCAACGCTTGCGGAGTTTTGATCGGGCTGTGCAGCCAAGCGCCGGTATTTTTACCCCACGAGTAAGTACCGCCGAAAACTTCACCGATCCCTTTGATTGCCGGGAACGCCGAATCTTCAGGCGCGAACGTTTCAGGCAGCAATCGCCTGCCGACGATTTTTTCCGCCTTATCGTTGTATCGTTTGTTCAACTCAATACGGCGTTCGCGCGGTTCCGACCCCCACGGATCGCCTTCTTCGCCGAGTTCCGCAAACACACATTCGGAAGACATCAGTATTCCCAAAGAGACTTGCGGAGCTTGTTCAAAGAAACAGTTATCCCTGTGCGCGATTTCGTCGTCTTTCCAGAATTGTTCCAAATCAACGGGGTACATCATATCCCACGCTGCATTTCGTCAACCGTTTCGAGGATAGCGTCAGCCATATAATCGAGCTGGTCTTTGCTGAGCCCGTAAATCGGCAAATGAGTGAACCTGCGGTCGAATACCTCTTCGCAGACCGGACAAGTTTCCGCGAGAGCGTCGCGGTTATAACCGAGCGTTTCAAGGATTTCAAAACGGTAGAGAGGTCCGAAATGCGGGATGTTAGTGACGCTCTTGTCTGTGAGCTTCTTCTTGAATATCTGAACATCGCCGCCGGCTTTTTCCGGGTCAATCTGAATCTGATAGAGATGGAACGTCGGCTTAACGTCGGCGGAACCCAAATGCTGCGGGATTATTGCCGGATTGCCCGCGAGACGCGAGTTCATGTATGTCGCGGCTTCACGGCGCATTTCGATGATTTGGTCGTAGCGTCCGATTTGAAGTTTCAAGCCGAGCGCCTGTATTTCGGTAGTGGAGTAATTGTTGGCGACGAACGGTTTATCTTTGCCGGGAATGGCGGTGATGTCGTACAGCCAATTCTTGATTGCCTGTGAGAAATCCAATCCCAAGAAGCGCGCACGTTTCAAATGCGGGCGGATTTTATCAACATTCGTCGTGAGGATTCCGCCCTCGCCGAACGATGTCATGTTCTTGACTTCGTGGAAGCTGAACGAAGTGAAATCGGCAATAGTGCCGATCTTACGCCCTTTGTATTCCGCGCCGAAAGCATGTGCCGCGTCCTCGAGGACGGTGATGTCATGTTTACGTCCGAGTTCCATAATGGGGTCGAGGTCACAGGGATAGCCGCCGATGTCAACGGGTATGATGAGTTTCGTGCGGTCGGTGACTTTACGCGCAACATCCGCGGGATCCATGTTGAGCGTCAACGGGTCGATGTCAGCGATTACAACTTTTGCCCCTACGGCAAGCGGATACGCCATTGTTGCGATGAACGTTATAGCCGGAACGATAACTTCGTCGCCCGGACCGATACCCGCGTACTTTCCCGCGACTTCAAAGCCGGCGGTGGCGTTGGTGATGAACAGGCTGCCCTGCGCGCCGAGGTACTCGTCGACGGCGGCTTCCGCTTCCGCAACCTGCGTAGCGAGCGATAGCTTGCCGGGCGGGGCTGAAATCGTTGAAAGTTTGTTTATTGAATTTTCGACTTCTTTTATGACTGCGTCATAGTCCGAACCGGTGCCTTGCATTAAAAATTTTATTATCTCCATTAAATCCTGCGCATTGTAGTTCTCGCCCACCGCCGCCCAAGGCACGCGGGTTTCGCCGGTGTTGTAACGGAAGTCTGATGTGTTTTTCTTTTCCATGATATAAAATCCTTTCTGTATGTTAGATTATCTTTTTCCACAAAGAATGAACGGAATTTTCTTTAAAACCAATCCGGTAATAAAATTGCTGGTTTGATATAACAAGCGCGGTTTTAGCTCCCATTCCGATACAACGGTTTATACTTTCGTATACGGCCGCTTTGCCTAAACCGCGTTTACGGTATTCGGGGATTGTAACAACCGGTTCTACATAAGCTTCCCGCGTTTTCGGGTCATACCAAGTACCGCAATGAGCGGCGTATTCACCGTCGGGAGTCATAATAAAAACGGTAAGTTCAGGTATAAAATGGGGTTTAGCAATAATATCTTCTTCCGTAAAAGCAGGAGGTTCGCCCTCATGGTCAAAACCTTTCCACATTACTCTGAAATACTTATTTATATCCTTGCTTTCGGAATAATCCGTAACAATATATCCGCCGTTTAGATCGTATTTAAATTTTCCCTTAGAACAATCCAAAGCTGAAACGTATTCTTTCTCGTCGCTGAGATAAAAGCCCTGCTGTTCGGCATAGTTTATTAAAATTGCGTCGTTATCTTCGATATAAATTCCCGATATTCCATTTTCGGATAAATTTTTTTCAGCATATAAGAGCATTTCATGCTTTAACGTTTCATACTCGGGGTTACAAATGATATAGGCGGAACCCAATCTCATATCGTGCGTCGCTAAACCGACAATTTCATTGTCAAGCTCGAATAATCCGATTCGGGGCAAAGAATCCATATCAAGCATAGAATGTCCTATAAGCCATTCCCATCTTGCCCAATGCCAATTACAATTAAAACTTTTCGCTCCATATTTTTGCAGAAAATTTATTACGCGAAAAAAGTCCGTGCAAAAACGCTCTTTCGGATAATGACTTATTGAAACATCCATGTATTAAAATCCTTTTTCCTCGTACTGCCTGTAAAGCCCGTTATTGTACTCCACGTTCGGCGGGAAGTTGACGCTGCAAAGCATACCCGGAGTTACGCCCTTCTCGATGATGAAATCGGTCGCGTCGGCGATGACAGCCCACATGATGTACGCCGCCGCGATACCCGAAGCGGGCATGATTTTGTGATCGTAGCTTTCGTGGTCTACCATCGCGTCGCCGAACGGCGAACAGTTGTCGATGTTTACGTCGCCGAGTTCAAACAGGCGCTTGCCGCAGGTGTGTTGCGATTCTAACTGCGAGGAGTATTCATGCGAGCTTAATGTGATGAGCTTCACGCCGAACTTCTTCGCTTCAACGGCGAGGTCGATGACGTTCGTGGTCTTGCCCGAAACCGAACCGAGGATCAATGTGTCGCCGGGGAGAGTGCCGGATGCGCGCAGAGCGAAGTTCGCCAAACCCTCCATCGACGGATCTACGCCCGCCGCGGCTTTATCACGCCGCCGCGTGTGGTTATCAACGCTGATGCCGTAACCGAAACGGCGGATGTAAACCGGCCCGCCGGCGCGGTTGAGAAGTTCGGAAT
The DNA here is from genome assembly GCA_009779295.1 of Oscillospiraceae bacterium. GTDB lineage: Bacteria > Bacillota > Clostridia > Oscillospirales > CAG-272 > WREN01. The sequence continues at coordinate 6,777 of WREN01000014.1, forward strand.
TGATGAGATGTCCGGTGTCGAAGATGGAAACACACCCTCCGGCGGCGATGGTGTCCGCGATAAGGTGAGCCGCGGCTTCGATGTTCTCCATTTGCGTGTCGCGAATCTTCGCGTATAAAGCGTCTACAGCTTCAAAATAACGTTGCTTTGTTGAGTTTTCCATGGTTTTTTCCTCCTAAATTTATAATAAAAGTTTAGTTACAACTTCGCTTGAATCCCCCCGACGGCTACGCCGCCACCCCCCTTTAGCAAGGGGGACAAGAAGGAACGGGTATTCGTATCTCCCTTGCCCCCCTTGCTAAAGGGGGGTGGCGGCGTAGCCGTCGGGGGGATTCCGTCCTAACAATACTTAATCTGTTCTTTATACTTCTCCATGATCTCGGCGTTATATGCGTCGCCGCCGTCGATGTTCGCGCTCATGAAGATGGGCGGCTTGACCCCGCGCTCGATAAACAGCGCCGCCGCTTCCGCGCAAATGGCGTTGATAATCGCCGCGCCCGTGACAGTTGAAGTTGGCGAAACTTTGCCGGCGAAGCCCTCAATGTCAAGCGCGGAATCGCCGAAACAACCGCAGTTGTCGATGACAAGATCGCACACTTCGTAAAGCAGTTTGCCGCTTTCGTGGCGCGAATCCGAAGCGGACGAGTATTCAAGATTAGTGATACAAACGGTATTGATTTGTTTCTCTTTCGCCGCAATCGCCATCTCGACGGTCACGCCGTTGCGCCCCGAAACCGAGTGGATGAACAGCAAATCGCCTGCGCCGATGTCGGTGCTGTTGAGGACGATGCGCCCGTATGCGCTTTGACGCTCAAGCGCGGTAGTGAGTGTAATAGGCTCAACGTCGCAAGTCAGTCCCGGCGGAAGGATGGGGTTGATTATCGCTAACCCGCCCGTGCGGTAGAACGCTTCCTGCGCGAGGATTCCGGCGTGCGTGCAGCCAAAGATGAAGATTTTCCCGCCGCGTATGGCGGTTTCGACGACAAGTTTCGCGGCGGCTTTGATGTTTTCCGACTGCTCCGCTTCGAGGCGGTTCAACAGCCCGATGAGGATTTGTATGTATTTTTGAGTGTACATGGGTTAGGTCTCCTTTATTTAATTTTCATCAATTGGTCATAACTATATTTGCGAATATCGTAAATATCTTTTGCGTATTTATAATTCGGATTGATTTCCATAACTTTGTCGCAATCCTTTATTGCTTTATCGAATTGCTCCAAAGCTTGGTAACATTTTGCGCGCCATAGGTAAAACCATTCATCCCAGCAATCGCTTAGTTTGAGTTCTATTGATTTGTCGTAATATCCGATCGCCTTGTCATATTCGCCCAATTTCGCATAAAGCCAGCCGAGATTGAATTGCATCCTTGCGAATTTATCGTTATTATTCTCATTTAATTCTGCGAATTTATTGTAAATCTCGGTTGATTTCTCGTATTGCCCAGATGTTAAATAACCGTAGGCGAGGCTCTCTTCATATTCCGGGTTAAGCTCTATCGCTTTCTCGAAATCCGCTTCCGCTTTATCGTATTGTTTCATAGAGTTATAACATTGAGCGCGCTGGACATATAAATTTTCTTTTTCCTGCGTTGAATCAATCTCTATAGCTTTGTTGTAATCTTCTACGGCTTTCTCGTGTTGATTCAATTGTGTATAGAGATTGGCGCGGTTGGTATATACCCAAGAATTATTCATATTACATTCCAACGCTTTTTCGTATTCAAGTAACGCGTTGTCGTACTGCTTTAGTTGCGTATAAATTTCCGCGCGGTTCATATAGTCACTAAATTCATTCGAATCACACATTAATTCCAATGCTTTGCAATAATCTTCTTTCGCTTTGTCATGTTGTTTTAATTGCTGATATGTTCCGGCGCGATTACGGTATAAATACGCTTGCGTTGGATCAATTTCTATAGCTTTGTTGTAATCTTCAAGTGCCTTTTCGGGTTGGCGGTGACTGTAAAGAATGGCGCGAATATTATATGAATTTGCATTATTCGGATCAAGTTCTATTGCTTTGGTGAAATCCGAGATCGCATTGTCGGGTTGATTAGAAAACATGTACTTTTCACCTCGTTCGGCATACAACTCGGCATTGTCTGGCTCAAGTTCTATTGCCGCGGTGAGGTCTTCGATAGTTCTTGCGTTAAACATAATCAAACTCCTTTATAATTTTATTACAACGGCAAAAGCCGAATCCTTGCTTTTTTCAAGTCTATTGATAAAATCGCACCTTTTTTTAATTCATCCTCATTTCGGAATAAAGCTTTCACAATTAAATCCACAGCTTTATCCGCTTGAAGAATCGACGCCCGTATTTGCGCAACGCTTGGTTTCAATTCATGTGTAACCGATAATATTATGCTGAAATCTAAATCAAACGTCAAAACGATATAATCATTGTTACGCGCGTATTCCATAATTTCAGAATCTGTAGCATTAGGCGCGCCGACCTCACACCATCGAACACATTCAACGCCATTTTCCGCCAAAAGAGTCGCATATTTGAACGGGATATTCATATCCAATAATAATTTCATAAATGTGAAACCAATTCTTCTTTGGTTCCGACAGCCCAAGCGGCATACCGCAGAGCCTCCGCAATATCATCGCTTGTTAAATGAGGATACTCCTCCAGCAACTCATCAATGTTTACGCCTTCGCTTATTTGTATAAGAATCATGCCGACTGTGATACGCGTTCCGGCAATACACGCCTTGCCGCCCATGATGTTTATATCGTGATTGATTCGGGTAAATTGTTCCATAATCAAACTCCTTTAAAATTTTTTATTATTATATTTTTCGTCTCCACATTCAAAATCCCGCGCTCAATCGCGTTCGTGACCGCGCCGCCCGCTACCGGTTCAAGCAGCGGCGTGATTATTTCAATGTCGGGGAAAACGCTGTGCAAAATCTGTGCAAATCTTTCCTTTATTATCGGGCTGGTTTTCCATGCCCCGCCATTCATCACCGCCGGCACCGACTGCGGAATCTCGTGCTGTTTATATAGCGCTATCGTCTGCAGCGCCAACTTCCCGCCCGCGTCTGCGACGATCTCAAGCGCGACCGGATCGCCCATATTGCAAGCGGTTTTGAGCTGGCGCGTGAAACCGGAAATCTTCATGTGCATCGGGATGTGACTAAATTCTCTGCCGTAAAAATATTTCGACGGCGAACTTGCCAATTCCAATAACAGGTCGGCAAGAACCGTTTGCCTGCCCCAGCCGCGTATGGATTGGATAGCGGCGCGTATAGCGTGCTCACCCATGTAATAGCCGCCGCCCTCGTCGCCGATGTACGCGCCCATTCCGCCCATAATGGCGCCGCGGCCTTCGGAAGGCTGCCATATAACGGAAACACCCGTTCCGCAGATAACGCTTACCCCGTCGAGTGAAAATTTCGCGCTCAGTAAGTTGAAATACTGTTCGCCGAATCTTTTAAATTGCGCGTTCGGGAGGTATTGTTTGAGACGTTTATCGATTTCCTCTCCTCCGGCGAGCATAACGCTGTAGGAAACGTCGATGGAAACGCCGGCTTCTCTTACCGCTTCACCGACGGACATATCGATATGATTCAATATATCTTCAGTTTTATAAAAATTCCCATTTATACCGCCGCCGGTTTTATATGAAAGGACGTTGAAATCGTCGTCAAACACAACGGCTTTAATTTTGGTTCCGCCGCCGTCGTAGGTTATGTAATATGCCATCTATGTTTACCTCTATGTGTTATTATTTTCACTTACATTATATAATATTACAGTAGATTTGTCAAGTAATAATCACGGCACCGAATATCCCCTACCCGCAATACGGTCATAAGTTATCATCGCGTGGCCGTCGATGAAATTTTCGATTTCGTCCGTGATATCCATTTCAAGCCGGACATTATAATGCGGCGAAACTTTGTAATAATTCTGCAAATACTGCATAAGCGGCGTTTGCGGCGCGCCGATAAGTGTTGCAAGCAGGTTGAGCAGGTTGTATGAGGCTATATCTCCGTTCATTCCGTTCGGTTGAAGCGCGAAATTCGAGTATATCAGATAAGGCGTAGATTGCGTGACAATGCGTTCGTCCGTCGTGAGATTGGCAGTACTCTCAACCAGACCGGATTGTACATACGCCGCGTAATTCGCGCCTAAAGACGGCGCGTGGTCGCCGAAAAACACAAGAACCGTCGGCCGTTCGCGGGAATCGATATAGTCAGCGAGTTTTTTTAAAGCGCGGTCGGTGTCGATGACGCCTTGTGTATAACGTGTTAATAAGTTGAAGGTATCCGCGTCAAGGTTCGGGTTGCCGACCGATACCTCAATTTCTGAATCGTCGAACTTGTTGTGAAACGGTTGGTGGTTCTCCATCGTGATACCGAACAAAACCTTCGGATGGTTGTTGATGTCAAGGAGATATTGGATATAGTCAACGAACGATTCGTCAGAGATACTTCCGCCTTTGAGTTCCGGCTCGATTGATTCAATTGCTTCCAATTCGTCGTAAAAATATAGTTTGTCGAAGCCGAGATAGCCGAATTTCTGGCTGCGCATATAGAAACTCGAGATGTACGGGTGGAGCATGTACGTGGAATAGCCGAGGTTTTTATAAGGCGTGATATAACTCTCGAAGTCAGAATGGATATACTGGTAAGGCACGGTACCGCCGGGCAGCATATCTGTAGTCAATCCCGTGAGCAGTTCGAATTCGGGACGGACGGTTCCGCCGCCGAACGCGGTCGTGAAAAAACGTCCGCTGTAACAATTGTTACGTTTAATAATCTCGTCGTAGTTCGCGAGCGGGTCGATCGAGAACGTTGTTCCCGGCAGATTCCGAACGTCCCAATAGCTTTCGGCTAAAACGATTATAATATCAGGGTACGCGAAATTCTCCGAAGCGGGTTTCGGTTGATATTTGCCGAGCAGCGCGTCTATACCGGCTTTGGAATAGTTGTCAGGTTTATTGATATTTCCGCTGAGGATATTGATAACAGTCGCACCTATGAAGCCGTTCTGCGCGTAGTTCGATTGTTGCAATGCCATGTCTTCGAGAAATAAACCGCTGTTGTTCAATATCTTTTCAACGCGGTGGGGAGTGGCTACGGCGAAGAAAGTTATCGCGACAATCAAAATTGCGGCTGGGATTCTATAGTAATACTTGAGTGGGATCTTCACATGCGTGAACGCCGTAGCAACGATCAAAGCAGCGATGACAAGTATCAGGCAAACATACAACAGCGGCGGCGGAGTCAGATACGTCACGAGTATGTGGACATTTGACGCCTGCTGTACGAAGTCCCACGGGTAGAAATAGTCGCCGGTTATCCCAAATTTGTAGAAGTTCGTGAGCGCAACCGCGCTTAGAAACGTTCCGTACATGAGCGACGCGATCCAGGCGCGTTTCACGAGCAGGAGCAATACGGCGTAAACGAGGTACATGATAGCTAAGTCGAAGAAAACGATTGAAACCTGCGTTGTTAAAAAAGAAAAGAAACGTTCTTTGTCCGCGAAATGGATGTATTCCAGTACCGCGAAACACGCGAACGGAAATAGTCCGGTAATAACATATCCTGTTATCATGATAAATTTTTTATTGATTTTCATAAGATTCTCCATAAAATGCTTGCTTTTATACGGGAAAAAGTGTATAATTAAGATAAAAAATAACGAAAGGTGTAATAAAAATGAAAGAATTTAAACCTGTAAAGACCGCCGTTATAGGTTGCGGCGCAATAAGCGGTACATATTTGAACAATTGCAAGAATCGACTTAAAATTTTTGATTTGGTGGGCTGTTCCGATATAAAACCGGAGCGGAGTTTGGCGAAAGCAAATGAATTTGGCATCAAACAAATGACGAACGAGGAGATTTATAACGATCCAAACATCGAACTCGTCATCAATACCACGTTCCCGACCGCGCATTTTGAGATTTCCAAGAACGTGCTGCTCGCCGGCAAGAACGTCTACAGCGAGAAGATGATGGGAATTTCGTTCGCGGAAGGACTTGAACTTACGGCATTGGCGCAGAAGAAGGGATTGCTGTTCGGATGTGCGCCCGACACGTTTCTCGGTGCGGGATTGCAGACGGCGCGGTTCATTCTTGATTCGGGAATGATCGGCGAACCAATCGCGGCAAACGCATTGCTCGTGCGTTCGTACCACCACGAGCGGTTTTCGGCGAGCGATGAGAAATGCTTCGTTTACAGCGAGGGTGCGGGGATTATTTACGACGTCGGGTGTTATTATCTGACCGCTCTTGTGAATCTGTTGGGACCAATCAACCGTGTGAGCGGTTTCGCGACGATCAGAGGCGCAGACGACCGTGTGTATATGAATCCCGACAACCCCGACTACGGCAAAGTCATGACAATAGATTCGACGAATATCACAGCCGGCGCGATGGAGTTTAAGAACGGTACGCTTTGTTCGATTTTAACTTCGTCGGAAGGCGCAGGCGTAACGACGCGTTTTGCAATCTTCGGTACCGAGGGGACGCTGGATTTAGGCGACCCGAATGAGTTCGGCAGTCCGGTAACCGTAAGGAGCAAATACGGCGCGGAGATAGTTATGCCGGTTGTGCACTCGTTCTCGGAGAACAGTTGGCGCTGCATAGGCGCGGCGGATCTCGCTTACGCCCTGCGCAACGGTCGCAAACCGCGCGCTTCAGGTGAATCAGCATTGCATACACTTGAGGCGGCTTGGGGGATTGTCGATGGCGGCGTTTATTCAATGACCACCACGTGCGAACGCGCCGAGCCGCTCAAAGCGGGATATGTGGAGTATCCTGAGATGGTGTTTGATATTTAACTCTTCTTTATTATCTCATAAAAGTCGCAGTCCTGCCATTCCGATTTGCTTTGATAATATTCACAATGCTCTTTATGCTCAATAAATGTCATTCCCGCTTTTTGCAATACTCTGCCCGAAGCGGGATTTTTGACGGAATGTTTCGCGGAAACTTTTTCAATCCCAACCTCCGCAAACATGAAACCGATGACCGCAATTGCCGCTTCCGTGGTGTAACCCTGCGACCAGTAGTTCCGGTTCAAGTAATATGCGAGCACGCCGTTCTGTTCGGTTACACTAACAACCATTATCAAACCGATGATTTTTTCCTCCAACTGTATTCCCCAGTAATATATTTCATCGGATTTGTAATCTCCGGTAAAATAAGAAATGAACCCGCGGGTAAAGTCTACGCTTTCGTGTGGATCCCAATCCTCATATCGCAAGACTTCTGGGTCTCTCAAGAATTCGAACACCATTTTCGCGTCATCAGGGAGGAGTTTTCTTAACAATAGTCTTTCCGTTTTTATGGTTTGCGTTCCCTTGTGTGTCATAGCACTACCGTCCAAGTTCAATCACATTCTGTATCAATGCTTTGCAACGCCCGCAATCCGTTCCCGCGCCCGTGACTTCGCCGATCTTTTCCACGGTGTCGGTCCCCGCTTTGACCGCCGCGATTACGTCTGCCAGCGACACCTTCTTGCAGCCGCACACCGAAAGTAAAATACCTTCGAGTTCGGATTTGCAGCCTTCACATTCCGCGCACAAACCCGTCATCGCCTTCACTTCGTCAACCGATCTCGCGCCCGCAATCATTGCCCTGCGGATTGTGATGTATTCTACGTTGTTTTTGGTGCAGATAATTCTGTTTCCTGCCATTTTATTTATCTCCTTTTATAAATTTTGTTTAATTATTTCAAAGATATGCCCGATATTGCCCTCTCCGGCAAAACGGTTCTTATCGAAAAAGTTTTCACGAACGTCTATCCACACAAGTTCTTTTTCGTCGCCGTGAACATCAATGTCGTTTGTCAACTTTCCGAAATAAACTTCGACGCGGCAACTGTCCGCGAGAAAATATGTGAAGTCCATAACGTGAACGAGTTCGATATCCGTGATATTTGTTTCCTCTTTCAGTTCGCGGTATGCGGCGGTTAAACCGTCTTCGCCCGTTTCGATTTTCCCGCCGACAAGGTTGTACAAACCTTTGTACGGATTCTTGTGCCGCTTGCACATCAAGACTTTATCGGCGTTCGGATTGAATACCCATATCACGTTTAAACTTTGCATTTCATTCACCTTCAAGCACATATCTGACTTCGATTAAGGTTTTCCCTATTTGAAGTTCCTTTTTTGTACCGTCAAACGAAAAATCGCATTTCTCATAGAATCGTCTTGCTCTATTGTTTTCTTCAAGTACCCAAACAATAATCTCGTGGTAGCCATTATTCTTCAACGCGGCTACGGCATAATTCATCATCTGCCGTCCATAGCCTTTATCCCAAAAGTCTGCAAGCAAATAAATCGCATATACCTCGCCCGCATCAGATTTATCCTCGTCGCGGCTTTTTCCGAAACTGAGTATCCCTATCATTTTGTTCTCTAATTTGACGGAATGAAATGGAGAATCTGATAATTCATTAATTCTTTTTCTAAGTTTTTCGGTTCTCTGTTCTATTTCTTTCGGCATATTTTTCAAATAATCATCCGGAATTATGTCCTTATAAGCCATCTGCCAGCAAGCGATATGGCAAGCTGTGTACTCATAAGCATCTTCGGGTTGGAGTTTAACGATAGTAACGTTCATTTTCTAATCCTCTCAATCGCCAGCGACAGCGCGTAATTCGCGGTCAAATGCCGGATATGTTCACGGCTTCCGCGTAGGTTGAGCTTCCGCATAACAGTTCCATTCTCACTCGCGCAGGCAATATACACAAGACCCACAGGTTTCTCCGGCGTTCCGCCGCCCGGCCCGGCAATGCCAGTCGCGCTGACCCCGTAATCAGCGTTCATGAGTTTGCGCACGCCTTCCGCCATTTCAGCGGCGGTCTGTTCAGAAACCGCACCGAATTGTGCCAATGTTTCGGGTTTCACATTTAATAATTTATTCTTAACATCATTTGCATAAGACACCACGCTGCCGTCGAAAACATCCGACGCGCCGGAAACGTCCGTTATGCGTTTGGAAATCAACCCGCCCGTGCATGATTCAGCGGCGGCGATTTTTTTATCATACATTCGAAGAATGTTTATTAAAGCGGTTTCCAAATCGGTGTCGATACCGTAAATATACGCCCCAACTTCGGTCGCGCGAATCTTCTCGATTGTCGCGTTACACAGAATCTCGCCTTCCTCGCGCGTTTTAACTTTTGCCGTAACGCGCAGACGGACTTCACCTTCCTTGCAATACGGCGCAATCGTCGGGTTTTCAGCGTTGCGCATCATGTCGCTCAGGTACGATTCCACCGTGGACTCGCCCATGCCTACGATGTTGATGTTTTTGCTGTAAAAGATGCACTCCGAGAATTGCGTCAGATACGGCACGACGGAATTATCGACCATCGGAACGAGTTCGTTTGGCGGCCCGGGCAGCATGATAATGATTTTACCGTGTTCGGAATCCTCAATCGCGCAGCCCGGAGCCGTACCGTGATTGTTCTCGAAAACGATTGCGCCGTCGGGCATATACGCCTGTTTGACGTTGTTCTCGCTCATTTTGATGTTACGTCCGGCGAAGAAGGATTTCATCTTCGCGAGCGAGGGTTCGTGCAGGGTTAAACCGCGGTTCATACACTTGGCGGCGACTTCTTTGGTGAGGTCGTCGTATGTCGGGCCGAGCCCGCCGGTCATCACAAGCAAATCGCAGCGTTCCAACGCTTCATTTATCTTACGTTCCAAACGCGCGGGATTGTCGCCGACTACGCCTTGGTAATACTGGTTGATACCGAGTTCAGCGAACTTTTTGGATATGTACGCCGCGTTAGTGTTTATGATGTCGCCGATGAGGATTTCCGTGCCGACACACAGAATTTCTGCGGAATTAATTTTAATCATATTTTTCACCCCAGTGGAAATTGTAGCACATTTATTAATAGTTGTCAAGGTTTTGTGTTGACCTTGACGCGAAGGTGTGGTATAATTTGAAATGAGGAGTTGATTTTTTGTATAATAAAAACACCCCCGCCTGCGGGCGTACCCTCTTTGCGAAAGAGGGCAAAGACAAGAACGTTCCTAACCCAAGCCCTCTTTCGTAAAGAGGGTGGCGCCGTAGCGCCGGGTGTTTTTACTTTGAAAGGATGATACAACATGAACAAAATTAGATTTGGAATACTCGGGACAGGCAGGATCGCCGGACTGTTCGCGCAGGCGATTATACACGCTTCGGAATGTGC
>WREN01000015.1 GCA_009779295.1 Oscillospiraceae bacterium
CGTACTTCCTCTTGCTCTTTGGGGCTTAATTTTCGTATTTCATAGTTTAATTCCTTTTCCATATTTCTTATCTTAACACTTCTTTTTGAACTCCGAATGACTTTATCGCCGGGTTAATACCAATAAACCTGAAATGTGTCGTACATTTTTTGTGTTGAGTGTAACTTTTGTATGAATAATTAATAAACACTTGACATTATTCGTAATAATTAATATAATAATATCAAATTCAAGAATATGGTTCTATATCTGAGAGTATTTTTAATTGAAAATTACCTTGCCCGTATTGCAGTATTCTTTCTACATTACTTACTAAACAATGTCTATTTATCGACAAAATTAAATAAAGGGGATTATAACATGACCTTTGATGAAATGAAAGCAAAAATCGAAGAAATAACCGGTCAGATTTCCGAGCTCGAGCAAACCGAGCTTACGCTCTGTGCCGAACTTGGCAAAAAAATAATACCTGAGCTTGCGCAGGACAGCGAACACGCTCCTCTTGTCTGGAAAATCAATGAAGCAATCGAAAAAAGGGCCGGGCTTAACCGGGAAAAAAATTCATTGAATGAGGAATACCAAAAGCAAATCAAAGCGTGTACCTGCTTTTACTGCGGTACGATCAATAATGTGGGTTCCGCTTTCTGTGAAGAGTGCGGGAAAAAACTTGGTGAACTTCCGCCGGGGTATTGTACAGGATGCGGCTGGCAAAACGGTCCCGACATGAATTTTTGCGGAAAATGCGGCTCGAAGCTGTCTAAAGCCGAACCGCAATGAGCTGCGTATATAACGTTCCCGCGTAATACGGGACGGTTCATATCCATATTGAGCGTTTTATCAAGCGGATATACACAAAGAAGCAGTTAAAATCCAAACACGGGAGGATGAGCACATGGCATTTTGTACAAACTGCGGCGCGCAGATTAAAGACGGTGTGAAATTCTGCGCTTCCTGCGGACAGGCACAGACACAAACCTCCGTGCCTCCGCCCGTGCGGCAAAAGGAAAATATACAACCGCAGCAACAGCTGTCTCACGTGCCGAACGCGCTTGTTAATAAAAAAATCAACCCTCTACTTATTATCGGAGGTGTTGTCGGCGTGATGGTTATCGTGCTTATAATCGTGGTGATATTTACAAACGTATTCGGTATTTTGAATAAAACGGACGGATTCGCCGGTATCATTACGGGCGGGAATCTGAAAGGAACCAACGCAGGATCCGGCGGCGTAAACACCTATGAGATTTTCGGCGATGGCAATCTCATCAGTATGCCGCAGCGCCTGAAAGCAAAGTCGTCCCCGGACGATGGTATATCTATCGCCGCTTTGGTAGGTCCGTGGAAAGGTTATCGCAACAGCGTCACTACCGAATACGGCTTTTCCGACGATGGATATTTTTATAAAAATGTCACGATAACGCATGCGCATTTGAATTCGACTTATCATTCCGGTTATTATTCCGGCAACTATTATTATTACGGTTACTGGACATACAACACGACTTATACGTATACATATCTGGACACCGTCGTCGGCGAATACAGGGTGAAGGGCGGCGTTCTTGAGTTCTTTCATATATTTACCACCGAGCGCACTATTTTTGATGATGACTGGTTTTACGGGAAAATGCGTTCCGCAAGTATCGGGCAGTTACAGAGCAGAGCCAACAGCGCCAGATATAACGATGATGTTTTGATGGAATTTGAGTTTATCAACACCGCCCGCATAAGATTGCGCACCGAAAGCGAAGATATGGATCTTTTCTGGGATATAAAAGACGACCCGCACAACGTCCCGATACCCAAACATGAAATTCCGCCGGTAGACTGGCCCGAAAAAGCGCTTTCCCCGGATATGCCCAAGTTTGATAGCAAGGGACGGTTCCGCGAGGCAAGCCTGAGTTATTCCGGTGACGACAAGAATATCAAAGCTGAGTTTAAGACTATAACCGTCGTAGTAGATAAAACCGACGCTTTATCCGAAATCGCCGCTTACGGGAAAAGCCTCAGAAACAGCGGATGGTGGGTGGATGATTATGAATTGAACAGCGAGTCGTCATACCTGAGCTACGAATCCCGCAAAGGTATGTTCAAGCTGAGTATAAGCAACGGCAGGGGTAGCGGTACAAGCGATGACACCGTCGTCATAGAATCGAATAAATATCCGGCAGGGGTGTGGCCTGCCTCATGGTCTAAGGCAACCCTTGATGCGCCTGACAATTCGGTTATCGTCGGCGATTTCAACCCCAAAAAAGACGAAAATAACAAAAACATTTACGAAACAGTCATCTTTGATAAGGTGAATGATAGCGGCGTCGCCGCTTATAAAAATAAACTCGCCGGCGCGGGGTTCAAAAAGCCGCAATACGGCTACGACGACTGGGATATGATGAAATATATCCGGGTAGACGGCGATCTATATTTGGCCAGAGTGCAATTAAACAAGCACATGGACACCCTCAGCGCTTTTACTTATGATTTGAGTTATGTTGAAGACGGAGTATGGCCTGAAAGCTGGAAAAACTGCGGCTTGCCGGACCCGAATGGATATGAGACGATAGCGGGAGCAATCGACAAAGATAATTGGGATGAGAGGATGTCCGAGTACGGCTCTGAATATGTTTACGTCAAATTTTTAGGTTTAGACGCGAATAAAACGGAAGCGTATATGAACAAACTTAAATCATCCGGATTCATACCGGTCAAGGACTGGAACGGAAACGATACGGACGAATTGTATAATTACCTGCGGATAGAGGGCAGGATGATCCGGGTGGAAGTCAACCTTATGGGGAACGAAGACATAACCGAGATAAGATATATATTTAATTGTCACAGGGACGGCAAATGGCCTGATAACTGGTTGTCGGGCGGATTGCCCGCGCCGGAAAAATACGGGACTATAATAGACGCCATTGATCTGGATAGGTGGAACGAAGACATCACACGCGAGTGGGGCGGGTCTGCGTATATCTATATCAAATATCTTGGAATGACTGCCGCCGACGTATCAAACTATATAACAAAACTGAAAAACGCGGGCTTTCAAGCAGTCAGGGATTGGAACGGAGAAGAAACAGACGAACTGTATAATTACCTGCGTATCGACGGTAAATTATACCGGATCTCAATCGAACAGCGCGAGAACAGAGAGCTGACGGAGTTCTGTTACAGATTCTATTACTATGAGGACGGCAAGTGGCCCAAAATCTGGCAGGACGGCGGTCTGTCCGCTCCCGACGGCAATATTGTAATAGTAGGCGCGATCGATATAGACGGATGGAACGAAGACATCGCAAGCGAATGGGGCGGGTCTGCGTATATGTATATCAAATATTTGGGAATGAGCAAAACCGACGTTGACAAATACGTCGCCAAACTCAAAACCGCAGGGTTCAAACAAACAGAGAATGATTGGAGCGACGATTTGGAGCTTGTCAGTTACCTGCGCATCGACGGCAAGTTATATCGGATCGTAATCGAACAGCGTGAGAACAAAGAATTGACGGAATTCTATTACAGATTCTACTACTATGAGGACGGTGAATGGCCTTCTCAGTGGACGGCCGCAGGCGTCCCCGCGCCTTCATTCACGGCTATGCCGGGCAAAATCGATATGTCAGAGTTCAACGAAAATCTTAACGACTGGGGCAGCTGTTCCGCGTATGTCAAACTGCTTGGCGCGAACCTGTACGACTACGCAGCGACTCTCAGGAAAAACGGATTTACGGAACCCGAATATAGCTGGACTGACACCTGGGAGCTGAGCAAGAGGATCCGGATAAACGGACGAGAGGTCAATGTTACCATAGAGGACAGAAACAACAAAGAAATTCCCGAAATCTATATCTACTTCAGAAGCGAATAAAAAAATTAAACGGAGGAATTGTGTATGAAAATGAAAAGGATAATGCCCGTGTTCGCGGCGGTGAAATGTAAAATACCCCTGATGTGCCTTGTTTTGGCACTCACGTTGACGTTCACGGTATTTCTGCAGCTGGTATCCGTCACGGCGTCAAACAGGCAATCTGTACAGGAATCTCTGGATAAAACCTCCGGGGCGTTAGCCGCCGCCGAACCGATTTACCAGAGGCTTCGGGAGATAATAGCGGAAGAGATCATCGCTATGGACTTAGAGGACGAAACCGATACCGATATTGCCGGGTCCGAAGCAGGTTATGAGGAACTTAATGGTTATTCAAAGCAATTGGACGGTCTCATATCCGGTCTGAATGACCTCTCCGATGATCCGAACACCAGCGATGGCAAAACTGTACGCGCGGCGAGGGAATATTTATCTATGCTCCGCAACATGACGGCTGACCTGAGCGAATTGGTTCGATACGCCATTGATGTATATTACGCCATCGAGCCTATGGGTATGATGGACGAGGATACCGACGAGTTTGAGGTTCTCGCGGAAGCTATATGGACAGGCTGCGAAACGACGAGAATTATGATGACAGAACTCAAACCGCCTTCTTATCTGACCATCACCCATAACGATATGATAGCGAGGATTACGGAATTCCGGGATTTCGGCGAGGATTTCTATATAGCGTGCTATATGGACGACCCGCTGCGCATGTACTCCTGCGTCTACCGTATGAACCGTATTATAAGGATGTTTAACATTTGCGATGAAAATCTCACCGCCGACATGGAGCTTCAATTCATACAGGCCGAGCGTCGGATTAACGGACCTATCGCCCAGCTTCACGGCGAACTGACAAAAAATCTGGAATTGCTTAAAAACGCGCAAGGGAGGGGTTAATGGTGTTTTGCGAAGAATGCGGCGCTCAATTAAAAGAAGGCGCGAAGTTTTGCGCGGTCTGCGGGGCGAAAACAAAACCCAATGAGCAGCAGGCTCAAAATAGCATAATGTCCGCGCAGCAGCAATACCAACCGCAACCGGTGAAAGAGAAAAAGAAAATGCCGGCGGGATTACTCGCTTTGATTATCGTTATCCCTATATTAATCGTACTGGCCGCCGGAGGATTCGGCGTTTATACTCTGTTTTTTAATAAACCGAACGATATAATATCCGAGGGGAAAATAACCGATCCCCTTGAATCTGTAAGCAAAAACGAACTTGTTCTTACGGGTGACATAGAA
The DNA here is from genome assembly GCA_009779295.1 of Oscillospiraceae bacterium. Taxonomy (GTDB): domain Bacteria; phylum Bacillota; class Clostridia; order Oscillospirales; family CAG-272; genus WREN01. The sequence goes on from WREN01000015.1 coordinate 5,116, forward strand.
TTGCCTTACGTCAGTTATACATATCTGGACAAGAAACCGGAAGCGGTTATCGAGTTTACCGCCGTTGACAGCATATTCCCCTCTAACTACCGCATGATGGATTCGTTGATTATATTTACGGGTTACAGCGACTACGGGGAACTCGACGTAATGATCGAGGTAGAGGTACCCGGATTCACTCAGCTTTACAAGCAAAAAATCACTTTGGGAAGGCAGGTCACGAAGCTGCGTATAATCCCGCCGCTCGTCACGGGCACAATCGATTTGAACATGGAAAAGACAGCGCAGTTAGTTTATTCCGTCACAGAAATTGACACGGGGAAAATACTTGTGCAGGAGAGCAAAAATCTCAAATTGTACAGTAAATTCGACATGGTATGGGGCGACGAATACGATTGGGACGCCTATACCGACAACATTTTAGCGTGGATGACGCCCGATTCCCCGGAAATACTTCAGCTAAAGCGCGACGCGATAGATTATCTGGAGCTGATCTCGGACGGAGCGCTCAACGCCCTTCTCGGATATCAGGATTACAATTTTTTTGATCATGACTATTATAACACATGGGTGCAGGCTGTGGCGATACAGGGAGCGATGAGCGACATCACGAAAGTGAGGTATAACAATTCTCATTTTTCTATGGACGCGCAGCAGAGGGTTAAGCTGCCAGCCGACACGTTAAACTCAAAGAGCGGGCTGTGTATCGAAACCTCTCTTGTTATGGCGTCGGCGCTCCAATCGACGGGCATGCACGTCATGCTTATATTCCCTCCCGGACACGCGCAGGTGGCGGTAGAGGCGTGGCCCGGAACAGGGGATTATTTCCTTATCGAAACCACTGTGTTGCCGATGGCGCAGGATATGGATACATGGAATAACACGGTAATATTTTTAGATAGCGAAGATTGGCTCGGATATATAACCGGCGAAGGTTATTTTACATATGGACCGTGTTACATAGTGGACTGCGATCTTGGAGAAAAATTAGGCATCCGCGCCATGAGCAACTGAAAACCAATTAAAAAGTTAAAAAGGAGTAAAAATTATGAAAAAACTGATAGTATTAACACTTGTATTATGCCTGATGATGGCGTTCACAGCCTGCAAAAATGACAGCGGCGGCACTTCATACACACTGGGAAATCTGACAAAAAACATATTTGAGATAACGAAAAGCGGTACGTACCGCATGGAAATCAGCATTACGGGCGAAGGCATAAACAGTGATTACGCCATATACGCGAAAGACGGCATGTTCGCGGTGGACATGGGTATGCGTATGATATACAAAGACGGGAAATCATATATAGTCATGGACTCATTTGAGGCAGTAATGGTAGGGAACGAAGAACCTGACGAAGACATGACGAGGTTTCTGCCGGAAGAATCGACGCTTACGTATGTCGGCGAGGGTTCGGGCGAGTTCATGGGCAAAACGTACAAATACGACGAATATCTGACCGACAAAGGAACAAAGATGTATTTTTACGTGGACGGCGGGATTTTCAAAGGAATACACACGATTGACGCGGACGGGAGTTTGACCGATATGGAGATCCTCGCGTTCGATCAGAACGTGCCTGACAGCGTGTTTGAGATACCGGCGAATTATGAAATGTTTGAGGAAGAATAGAAGTGTTCTGAAACGCTGATGTAAAATAAAAAATTGGAGGAAGAACCATAATGGCGAAATTTTGCACAAACTGCGGAGCATCTTTAGGCGACGCCACTAAATTCTGCAACAAGTGCGGAGCGAAACAGGACGACGCGCCTCCTGTTCAGCAGGCACAACCACAGTATCAACAGCAGCAGACGTATCAGCAACCCTACGCGCCCACACGGAAGAAAAGCAAACTTCCGATAATCCTGGTTATTGTCGGTGTGGTTATGGTTGCCGTTATTGTGGGTGTTGTATTGCTTATCAACAGCGTATTGGGCATTTTAAGCAATACGGCGAAAGCGGATTATTACGAAATGGGAAAAGACCGGATACCGTCTGTTAAATACGTTCTCGGTGAGGAACGTAAGGTAACAGGGGTTAATACCTCGGCGAATGGCAAAGCGACCTCAAGGGAAATAATATACGGGGTTCCCGGCTCGGAGCGTCGGGACGAGCTGTATCAGTATTATAGATATCTCGTCGAGAGCGATGGGTTTTACAATCTGACCGATATAGATTTCAACAGTGAAAATAGCGGCGTCGTAGTAGTCGGACGCAATTCGGTTGAAAGCGGATATGAGATACAAATGCAATTGAAGTACGACACGGACGGCTATACCTTAACGATACTAAAACAGCCGGGAGGTATTACGCCATATGAAAATGAAAATGGAACGGAAAATTCTGACCCGGTGGGCAATAATCAAACGCCTGAACCGAATAATAGCGGAGCGTCCGGCGCAGGCAACAATCAAACGCCCGATCCAAATAACAACAAAACGCCCGGAAACGGCAGCCTGACAAAAGATATATTTGATATTATGAACGGCGGCACGTATCATATTAAAATGAGAGTTTTATCCGGCTGGGATGAAAGCGTCATGGAAATATACGCAAAAAACGGAATGACTTCCATGCTTATGAACGTTGAAGATACTGATATGCGGGTGGTCGTTAAGGACGGTAAAAGCTACATAGTTATGGATGATTACGAGATGGTAATCGTGCAGGACGCAGATTCGGACGGCGATACGGAATATTTTGGCGATACGGAAAATATGACGTACATAGGCGAAGGTTCGGGCGAATTCTACGGAAGTATATATAGTTATGACGAATACAGGGACAATGACGGTTTGCAGTATTTCTATTATGTGGACGGCGGCGAATTGAAAGGTATACGTACCGTATCGGACGGCGATACAGTGGATGTAGTGATACTTGCCCTTGACAAAACTGTGCCCGATTACGTTTTCGATATTCCGTCAGATTATGAGATTTTGGAATATTAACATAATTATTAAGAGGGTGAAATGATTTGGGAAATTCGCCTGTCGGAAAACTGAAAAACGCGCTTGAACGGCTTTACGCAAGCAAAAATCTTGTGGAGGAAGCCTTCTCGGAGTTTGAATCTCAGGATTTACCCAAAGAAAACGAAACACTCCGCGAGAACGTCAGAATATTGACGGAAAAACTCGAAACTATCGAGAAAGCTTTAGCCGGGTTGGAAAACGAGTATGCTGTCCTTGAGGACAATTTCAGGGACGAGTTAGAGCGAAAGCACTCGGCTATGTTGAGTCAAAGCGACAAGCGTATGCAGGAATATTTTTCCGCGCGCCTTGAAGCCGAGACGAAAAGATTGAATAACCTGCAAACGCAGTTATACCGGCAGCTCGACCGCATTACATCCGATTTGCATGTTCTCGAAAGCGGCGAACGTGAGGAAATAACCGCCGAATTGAACGACCTGACCAAAAAAGTAAAGGGTCACGTCTGCGCCGCGCAGAAACGCGCTGACGAGGCGTGGGCGGAACTTTTCACCGATAAGACAAAAGCTATAGAAAATATGCAAGACCCCGAAATTGGAGATAAGGCTTTAAAGGTTGTGCGGAAATTTTTCAACTGGGAAACGTTTTTCGGATTAAGGCTCGTAAGCAGTTTGGGCATATTGCTTATAATCATCGGCGTATTCACATTCGGCAGATATGTTTACCTACAGATGAGTAACCAAGCGCAATGTATAACGATTTTCGCGCTCGGCTTATTATTTTTGATTGCCGGAGAAATCCTGAATAAAAAATGGCGCGGCGTATTCTCGCTCGCGCTTACTGCCGGAGGGTCGGGGATTTTATTTCTCGCTACGGCGCTGGGATATTTGACGCTTGAGGTTTTGCCGATGACGGCGGCATTGGGAATCTGTGCGGGCGTATCGGTTGTGACTTTCGTTCTGGCAATCAGGCACAATTCCCAAACAATTTCTATCTTCGCGCTTATCGGCGGATATCTCCCGATGCTTGCTCTTGAACCGGGATCGGATATTATCATCTGGGGCGTAATTTATTTTACGATTTTAAATTTATTCTCACTTGCGCTCGCGACGCGCAAGAATTGGCGTTTGGCGCGTTTTATCGGACTTTTTTCAGGAATGATTTCTGAGTTTATCCTGATTTTTTACGGTAATCATTTGGACGTTGATATAGATTTAAAGATAATTATTATATCATCCATCGCGGTCGCGTATATCGCCTACCTGATTATCCCCGTTTTCGGCGCGCTGTTCACGAAGTCTAAGATAAAACCCGCGGATATAGTTTTGCTTACTTTCAACGTCTTTTTCAGGTTCTTGCTCGGATTACTGGCAGTTTATGTGTATAGATTTGAAAAATTCGACGCGCTTGTGCCCGCGTTTATCGCTTTAAGTTGCATCATCATGGCTGTTTTAGCCGAACGCGGAAATTATAAATCCGTGCTTGAAAAGGATAAAGGTTCGCTGCGCGCTTTATTTTTCGTCACAAGCGTGACTTTCTCCGCTCTTATCGTGCTGTTCTGGTTCGACAGCGTATGGTTTTCGAGCGGCTGGCTTATCGAAGGCGTGGGGTTGCTTTTGTACGGGCTTTTAAGAAACCGCAAACGCTTTACGGTCGCAGGTTCGGTGATCGGAATTTTATGCGTGTTTGTATTCGTTCTGTTCAACGTTCCGGATTATACCAATTCATTATTTATCTGGCAGTATCTTTTGGTAACGCTCGGAGCAATATCTGTCGCAATTATTTTAGCTGTTAAAACCATCCCGCAAAAACACAAAGATGTTCAGATTTATCAGTTCGCGGCGGCTTTCAATTTGTGGATATATTTTATCTATCTCTTCCAGAATCCGATTCTTGAATATTTCCGGAAATCCGTTGATATAATTATATTAATATGTATAACTTTCGGAATGGTTTACTCGTTCATATTGCCGCGGATACGCGCAGTCTACTGTGCCGGCGTACATACCGCAAGTATTTTTGTCGGAGTAATATCCGTGGTTTGGCTGTTTTGGTTCAACGCTTATTCGAGCGGAATTTTGCAGGAAAATCCGGAAATGTTAATTAAAATTATAGTGTTCATCCTGTATATCATAACAAATATAATCAGCGTATTCTGGATGCGCGACCTGCTGCAATTCATGGTTTTGAAAAAAGCCCTGCCGCTCAAGTTTTACCCGCTTCTATTATCAGGATATTTCGTGCTGGCGGTTACGCAGAATCTTGTTGTGCAGTTTGAGCTTCAGGCGTCGAGCATGATTTTAACGTTTATCTTCGGCTTTACAGCTCTTTGCTGGGTATTCTTCGGCTTCGCGAAACGTAACAATATAATCCGCGTGAGCGGGCTGAGCTTATCGTTTTTCACCGTAATAAAATTGTTTATTTTAGATCTGTCAGATTTAACAACGGAATTCAGAATAGTTTCATATTTTGTAATGGGTATCCTTCTTCTCGCGATTTCATTTATTTATCAGTATTTTAGCAAGAAATTGAAAAATAATGTACAATAATCCTTGACTTTTCAGCTGAATATGTTATAATAAGTGATATAAATATCACTTAAAAACACGAAAAGGTGGACTAAAATTTGTTCAAAAATGAAGAAGATGACGATATTATTTTGACTCATTACGGTGAAAATCCGGCGGATTATTTCGGGGCGGCGATTCCGCCCATTTTTATGAATACGCTCCATGTAAGGGAAAAATTTGACGATACATACGCCAAGGGATGCGGTGAAAATTCCAACTATAATTACGGGCGCGTATCAAATCCCACTGTAGAATACGCAGAAAAGAAACTCGCCGCGCTTGAACGCGGCTGTAAAGCGTTGTGTTTTGCCTCCGGTATGGCGGCAATAACATCCGCTATATTAAATTCAACCAAAACGGGCGACCATATTATTTGCGTAATGAACGCGTACGGTCCGACAAGGCAGTTCCTGTATGACATATGCCGGGGACGCTTCGGTATGAGCGTCACATTTGTCCGCGGAACCGATACCGCGGAAATCGAGGACGCGGTCCGTCCTGAAACGAAAATCATCATGCTTGAAAGCCCGACTTCCATCATGTTTGAAGTCGTCGATCTCGCCGCGATCTCACAAATAGCGCGCAAACACGGAATCATAACAATGATCGATAACACATACTGCACCCCTATATTCCAAAAACCTTTGGAGTTGGGGATCGATGTGTCAATACATACCGCTTCGAAATATTTCGGCGGTCACAGCGATATAATCGCAGGCGCGGCAATCGGCTCTGACCAAAAGTATATGGATAGGTTACATCACCACACCCGTACGCTTTACGGCGGAATCCTCGGGCCAATGGAGGCCTGGCTGATGCTGCGCGGGTTGCGGACTCTGCGCGTAAGGCTTGAGGCGCATCAAGCGGCTGCGATACAAGTCGCCGAATATCTTGAGAAACATCCTAAAGTGAGCGTCGTTCATTACCCGGGGCTTGCCTCTCATCCGCAGCGCGAATTAATCAAACGCCAGCAAACGGGGGCAAGCGGACTGATGAGCATAGAAATACCGGGCATTACCGAAAAAGTTAAGGCGGCGTTCGACAACTTAAAATTATTCCAGGCTGGACCGTCGTGGGGCGGATATGAGAGCCTGCGAATATTCTGCGGCACCGCAAATGATGAATGGCTTGGCTGCAAGGATAACCTGATAAGGCTGCACGTCGGGCTTGAAGGCGCGGATAATCTTATAGCCGATTTGGAAAATGCGTTGAAATTGTTGTAATTTCCCTTGGGGTAAAGAATAACTATAAACTATTCTTTACCTTGTATTTTTTATGTCCGCGTGATACAATTATCTTATTATTTTTGTTTTGGAGGTATAAGTGGATAAATGGTATCAAGGTTTACTCGAATTTGCGGCAAAAAAATATGGTTTTGATGTAAACACATTTAAAATAGAATACGGCAAAACATTCAATGATCCGTCAAGAGAAATTTTCACGTTCAATAAAGACGGCAAAAAATATATAATAGATTTCGAGCCAGATTATATTCCGCAAAGACGTCAAACGAGAGCTGAACTGGATTTCATCGCCTATTTGGCTGACAACAATATTAGCGTTGCTGTGCCTTTGAGCGCAAATAACAGTGAACTTTGTATTACATACAAGAATTTTAATATTACTGTGTTTGAAATGGTTAGCGGATATTTTTTTGATAAAAACGATCCGAATAAATGGAATGACAGAATATTCTTCAATTGGGGAAAATTGATGGGGGATATGCACCGGCTGGCGAAAGACTATAAACCTTCAAATAAATATATTGTACCGGATATATTTGACAGGAATTATACAGGTTGGGGATCGTTCTTTGACTGTTTGAAAGAATATCCTGACGTTTATAAAGTCACGCAAGAATTGCTTGCCGAAATTCAAGATTTGACGAAAGACAGAGATTCATATGGATTGATACATTGCGATATCCATCCGTATAATTTTTTAATCGACGGAGATCAAATCAAATTATTTGATTTTAACGACAATATATACGCTTGGTTTGCTTTAGACATTGCCGTCGCGTTATATCACGGCTTGGATTGGGGAGGAAAAAATGACGCGGGACATGACTTTACAAAAGAAATCACCGAAAATTTTTTGAAAGGTTATTTATCGGCGAATCATTTAAGCGATTTTTGCATTTCAAAAATACCTTTGTTTATGAAATACCGTCAGATATGTTTCCTTATAGAAACTGGTAGTTTATTAACAAATTAATCACCAATTTTATTTTCGGTTATGCTATGATATAACCAAGGATTACGTAACCCTGAAAATAAAATAAATTGGAGATAGTAAATATGGAAAAGATTATTGACAAAGTAATTATTGAGGGTGTTGAATTTACCGTCATTGAAAAAGAAAAAACAATTTATGCGGGAGCGTATTCTGTTGCGCCGGATTTGAATTCAGAACCGAATTTTGAAGGATGTCTGACAGATGAGGAGGTTATTAATACCGTCAAAGACAGCGTAACGCCTGACTGCCTGCTTGTTTTAAGTATTGATTACGCGCTTGACCGCGACATCGCGGAAAGACCTTTCGCAATGCTTCGTGGGCAGGAAACGACGAACCCGACTCAGCCTGAGGGTATTTACGTTTTGGAAGCAGAACCCACAACGCTTATCAAAGTACAATCCACAGACGCCGCTTGGGCGTTGACTAAAAAACTGAACGGATTGGAAAACCCGCAATGGCATATGGCGCCGTTATTTACGTTGATACGAAGCATTTTCGAAAGCGAAAAATATGGATATGAATTGAACATCTGCAAACAAAACGGCAATGAGGAAACGGAATACTATTATTTTAACGGAGATAAATACGTGACCGTTCCGGTAAAGAAAATAAAATAATAACCTGACAAAAAAGGCGCGATTTTAATTTTTAATCGCGCCTTTTATTTAATTTTCTGCCCTATACATCTCCAGAATCTTATCCAATTCCGTAATCGCCTTCTCCATTAAACTCTCGCAGTCGGAGACAAAATTCCTGCCTCCCAAAGCGGTATTGCCGAAAACATTGAAAATTCCACCGAAATTGTATATGCGTCCGAGGTCGTAGGAAGTCGTACTGAAAATCAAGTCGAGCATAGCGCTCGATTCCGTATCGCGTATCAAACGGTTGTTGAGGATCTTATCGTAAAAGGCGTACTGCACAGTATCGCCGGCATAACGCGCCATTGCGTCGATAATAACGCCGACACGTTCGAGGTTAGCGATCGGAACCGTTATCGGTACGCACACGCCCGGAACAGCTATCGTGCTGACGTGATTGAAATACCCGTCCTGTTCGATGTTGTATTTAGGAGTAGGCAGCACGCCGAAATCTATTTCGCTTTCGCGCGTTATCTGTTCGTTTACGAATATCAGCGCGCATATCCTGAACAACGCGCGGTTTTCGCAGAACATCGTAGTCGCCGCGTTCCAAACTGTAGCGTGATTTGATTTTATGTCGTCCGCGTAAATAACGTGATCCTTATCGTAAAATTTATAAACGTTTTCCATAACGTTTATCGAACGGTTGTTGAGAATAGTAATATCAAGCCCGCCGTCTTTTGATTTCTTAGTTACATGCTCGCCCGCTCCGTAGAACAGAGTAAACATGAGTTGCCTGTCCGCCAGAATTCCCCATCTGTCCTCGTAATCCATAACGCCGTCGCCGTTCAAATCCATTGAAACGCTGCGCATCATTTCATATAATTTATCCTGTGTCCATTTTCCGGTATTTACAAGCTCATAGGGATTTTCCAAATTGAAATCGGTTATTAATTTTTTATTAAAAAATGTAACCAAAGTACAATATTTATCAAGCACGCCGATATCGCCCGTCGTAAAATACAGTTTATCGTATATCGTGAGCTGGTCGTTCGCATTTTGGTCCCACCACGGCGCTTCCAGATATAATCCGGGTACGATATTCAAGTCTAAAAGCAATTTATCCTGCGCAAGCGACGAAGCCTGGCTTATAACCGGCATAACCATATCGTATTCGTCGTCGCCGGTCAAAATACTCTTCCGCGCTTTTGCTGAGAGGTCGGCAAAACTTGAAGCAATTATAACCGTAATTTTGAAATTAAATTTATCTTCAATTAAAACGTTGCGCATACGGACGGCGTCATTGAGGACTTCGCCCGTTTCAACTTCGGAGTAAATTTCTTTTTGCTCATAATCGCCTGCGCCGGGTCCGGTAATAAACGCGCGGAATTCATAGCCGTCGAAATCGTATGGCTTTTCCGGATATAACGTATTATAATCAATTACGGTTTCTGAAACGGATTCGGTCGTTTTATTTTCTGTATTCTTTATTGTTTCTGAACCGCATGAGATAAAAAATACAATAATCAAAATCAAACAAAAAATTCTTTTACACATAATAATTACCATATTCCTTTACAGTTTCATACATAGCGATTAAATTTTCGGGAGGAGTGCACGGTGATAAATTATTCGCTTCTTTGATTAGGAAGTTTTTGCACGGGAGAACGTCTTCGAGGATGCGTTTCGTTTCCTTGCGAACGTCGTCCTCGGTGCCGTATAACAGTATCTGCACGTGAGGGCCGCCGTAGATGAATACATTTTCGCCGATGTCGCGCACCAATTCGCCGTGGTTGACGGGGAAGCCCGTATCGAAACTTCTCACGTTGAGTTCGTCGCGTATCGTTTTGAAATGACGCACAGCGTCGCCGCATAGGTGGATACCGTTCGGATTCTTCATCGTTGACAGCGAGGATAAAAGTTTTTTGTGGCAGGGAAGGATATATTTTATGTAGTCGGCTTTCGAAAGCAGCGCGATGCTGTCGTCGGCGAAACCCATGGAGTCAGGCATCTCTGTAATCCCGAAATGCTTGCGCAGGGTTTTGATCCGGTTAATTTCGTTTTCCACTATATAATCAAGCAAAGCCAGAGCGAATTCCGTGTCGTCGTATAAATCCATGCAAAATTCCGTCGCTCCGTACAAACTGCACGCGACCGTCATAGGGCCGTCCGTGCCCATTCCGAAACTATTGCTTGCGTATATAGGGATGCCGTTCCATGTATAACCCTCTTTTGCTTTGTTTTGGAAAAACTCCAGATATTTAAAAGTTTTCTGCGAAACTTCATTGAACGGATCAATTAAACCGTTGTCGAAAATTTTATATTTGTTATCTTCGTTTATCATATGGTATGTACTCGGTTCATTTTTGCCGTTGTACGCTATTTCGCAGCCAAACCATGCCGGCTCGAATATATTCTGCCAATCGTCATATATATGGTATCTTGTGTTTTCGTTTACGCCCATATATTTATCCCAGACGAGATTATTCAGGCTGTACTCCTGAAACTGACATTGAATTTCGATCATTGTTTCGGGGTTTTCGAAATACTGCCGGAACGTTACGTTATCGGTGTTGAGTTTATCATCCATCAGTATCATGCGCGGATTGCTCGCTATAGACATTTGGATACGGGGCTGTTTGCCTTGTTTGCATAATTCGGAGAACTGCGCGAATTCTTCGTTGTGCTTTTCAATATTATAATTCAAAATAATCATTCCTATCTATTTTTTCTCTATTATAACACAAATCTTAAAAAAATGCAAAAAAACTTGACTTTTTTATATTTCAAGTTTATAATTTAAAAAAGGAGTGATATAAATGGCAATAAA
>WREN01000016.1 GCA_009779295.1 Oscillospiraceae bacterium
GCGGATGAAAAGTTGAACAAGCTGACGGACAGGGATGTGAGGATAATCTATCTGCCGCCCGCGACGGTGGCGAGCGCGCATACTTACGGAGGTGACCCCGAACATGATACAGATGTTATCATGGGAAAATTCATGCAAGACGTTGAATTATTCAACATTAATCCCGGTGCGAGGTTTTATGGATTTAATAACGATGTTGACGGGCAGCACGGTTATGAAGTATGGGCAACTATACCGGATGATTTGGACGTACCAGAACCTTTGACAAAAAAGAAGTTTGCCGGCGGGCTATATGCCGCTCACACAAGTAAACCTATTAATTTCGGCGAATGGAAATTGTTTTATGATTGGGTTGCCGATAACGAAGATTTTGAAATAGACAACCGCGAACCATTCGGAATGGACGGCTGTTTGGAAGAGCATATCAATTCGTATAACCTATACGGATTAAAAAACAGGAAATATGTCCTCACGCATATTGACTTTTTGATACCAATTAAAGAAAAAATTTAGAAATATTTCATACTCTATTCATTGACTTTGACACCGTGTCAATCATTATAATGAATTATAATGAAGAAAGAAACGAGGAAGAATATGGAACTGCAAACGATAAGTCAGGTTTCAAAGAATTACGGGATTTCGGTGAGGATGCTGCGTTATTACGAGCAAGCCGGGTTGATTCAAAGTATCAGAAACGAGGAAAACTCGTACAGGTTTTATGATGAAACGGCGTTGAAACAGCTTAACTCCATCATCCTTTTGCGCAAGTTGCGTATTTCTGTTAAGCAGATAAAGGAGATTCTGAACAATCAGAACGCTCAGGCGATCGTCGGTATTTTCGAGCAGAACATAAGCGAACTTGATGAAGAAATAACGTCGCTGTCTACCATCAAAACCATACTGGCGCGCTTCGTGGATGAACTGCGCGCGCAAACCGGAATGACATTACAGCTTGATTTGTTGAACGCCGCGAACTCGATTTTTTTTTCCAAAAATTTAATTAAGGAGAAAGTATCAATGGAAGATTTGAACAAAGCGGAAGAAAAGTTGAACAAGCTCACGGACAGGGACGTGCGGATCATTTATCTGCCGCCCGCGACGGTGGCAAGTGCGCACTATATCGGAGATACGCCGGAATGGAATGCGGCGGCAATGATGGACAAGTTTGTATTAGAAAATGATTTACCTAATATCTATCCCGATATGCGTCAATTTGGATTCAATCACCCAAACGCTGTAGATGAAACAAATTATCATGGGTACGAATTTTGGGTAACGATACCCGATGATTTGGAAGTACCGGAACCGCTCACGAAAAAGAAATTTGCCGGAGGGTTATACGCGGCGCACATGATACCAATGGGTGCGTTCGAAGAATGGGAATGGTTATCTAATTGGGTAGGCAATAGTAAAAAATATGATTATAATATGCTTGACGACGGCGGAGAGTGTATGTATGGTCTGCTTGAGGAGCATTTAAATTACCGAAACAATGTAGCAACATTCGTGAACGGACGATATGACAATATTCAACTTGATTTACTTTTTCCCATCAAACCAAAATAAAAAAACGGTTCCCAAGGACTATTAAGAGCCTATACCATTACAGTATAAGCTCTATTTTTACGTTTTTTAAGGATATAAAGACCAAATAAAGGCTAAATTTTCAGTCGATGTCGATAAATTTTTGACAATAATTATTATCTCTTTGAGAACTGGGAAGCACGCCTTGCAGCTTTGAGACCGTATTTCTTTCTTTCCTTCATACGTGGGTCGCGCGTTAAAAATCCCGCTTTTTTGAGTACCGGACGGAATGATTCGTCTGCCTGAAGCAATGCTCTCGCGAGTCCGTGACGTATCGCGCCTGCCTGGCCTGAAAATCCTCCGCCTATAACTGAACATATCAAATCGAATTTGCCTGTAGTGCCTGTGTATTCAAACGGCTGGTTGACGATGAGGTTCATGGTTTGCATACCGAAATAATCGTCGATATCCCGTTTGTTGATCGTAATAACGCCTGTGCCGGGCACGATTCTGACCCGCGCAACGGATTTCTTTCTTCTCCCTGTACCGTAAAAATACGGTTTAGCGCTTGCATATTTTGAATTCATATTAATTTTTCACTCGTCCTTTCTTTTATTCTTCCGCAATAGCGATCGGCTTTTGAGCCTGCTGTTTGTGTTCCGCACCGCGATATACTTTAAGGCGTAACGCGCTTTTTCTTCCGATAACGTTCTTCGGAAGCATACCTTTAACAGCGAGCTGCATTGCGAATTCGGGACGGTTCTGCATTATATTACGGTAGCTGATTTCTTTCAGCCCGCCGATATAACCGGAATGGCGGCGGTAAAATTTCTGGTCGAGCTTTCTGCCTGTAAGAACTGCCTGCGCGCAATTGATTATTATTACAAATTCTCCGCAATCTACATGGGGCGTAAATTCCGGACGGTGCTTTCCTCTCAAAATCGATGCCGCAAGCGTCGCGGTGTGACCTAACGGCTTGTTCGCAGCGTCGATAACATACCATTTTCTTTCAATGGTTTCCTGCTTTGCCATAAATGTGGACATTAAGGTTTTCCTCCAATAAATTTTTAGTGACGGTGTTTATTATACCACAATAAAAATCGCTTGTCAAGGGGAAAATTGAAAATTCTCAAAATTTTTAATTTATAATCATAATATCTCGTTAATTCGCGTGTTTTCATACGTTTAGCTTCAAATATGTCGTACTTCATTCGTAATTTATGGTAAAATATAGGGGAAAATTTATATTGACAATTTTATGAAAATGTGCTATAATAAAAATATCGTAAGGGTTAATCATTAATTTGGTTATCCCCCATGTGACAGATTTAAAATAACTGCCATCTTTGAAGTGAGGATAAAGAGAAAGCCGTTACTACGGCAAAAAAAATTGTCTTATGTAGGTGATTCAAGAGATGTTGTCCTTACAACGATTTATGAAGGCGACGAACTGCGCGAACAATTAAAAATTTAAATTAAGGAGTGAATTAATCTTGAAAAAATTGTTTATTTTTATTATTACGATTGCGTTATGTCTTTGTTTTTTAGTGGCGTTAAATGTATTCGCGGCTGCTACATATGAGATCACGGACAGAAAAGTGCTAAATAATTTTGAAACGGGTGATCCGGTATATGAAAACTACGGCGGTACTACGGATTGGGGCGCGCATTGGATCCCAACGACTCTCTCCGCGACGGACGGACTTGAAGGCAAGGTGGCATTGAAATTGGAATTCGGTACAACGGATGTAGGGACGATCGGCGGCGTACACGCAGACAATATCGGCACGCTGAACGAAACCGACGACTGGACTCCGGGTTCGGCGATGTTGTTCCGAATCAAGAATCTGTCAAATAAATCTGTAAATTTGTCTTCGACGATCGACGTTTTAGACACAAACAGCCCGGGCAGGGCGCGTTTATGGCCGGAAGGCACGCAGTTATTACTCGATTTAAATTATAATCCGGTGGAAACAAAATACGCTCCCGCTCTTGAAAGAGACGGCGTTACAACAGAGAACAGAGATTTATACGTAGTTATCCCGGCAGGGTTTGACGGATATGTTTTATGTGATTTATCGAAATATGTGGAAGATGTTCCGCAGCCTTTTGAATCAATAATTGCCGAATCGACAGTGAGATCGGATTGGCGTTCGGTAGTCAAACACCTCGTCCTTCTCTTCCAGGATTGTATGGGTACTTCGGTAGTCGTCGATGATTTCAGGCTTGTTGATTATAAACTTGTGGATATAATTGAGGTTGTTGAGGAAGAAGCTGGTCCTGCAGAGGGAGAAACGCAAGCTCCGGTTATCGTTCCGCAGACAAGTGACGGTTTATTGACAGTATTGGCAGTATTTGTTATCAGCGGGGTTGTTGTAATTAAAAAACGTTGGGCACAATGAAAATCAAATAAATTATTAAGGAGTGAATTAATCTTGAAAAAAGCAAGTATCATTTTATGCGTAATTATTTTACTGGCAATGGCAGGATTGCCGGTTCAGGCATTCGGCGGAGACGTTATGAAAGGCACGCCGACTGTTGACGGCGTACTCGACGACATTTATAAGCAAAGTTTCAGCTATACCATTAATCCGCAAGACAACCCGGTTTATATCACCGGAATCGACGCGGCAGACGTTACGGCTTCCGCTACTACATACTTCCTGTGGGATGATAATTATATCTACATATGCGTAGATATCGTTGATACGAGTATTGTTACCGTAGGCGCCGACGTTATCAACGGGCAGGACTATACCTGGGATAACGACGTAACGGAATTATGGTTCGCGGCTCCGGGCAGCGACGTATTGCTGATCAACATAGACGCGTTCAACACGCGTATCACAGGTTCGCCTACCGTTACCGGCGACGAAGGTTATATCGCAAAAGTAGGGCTGACGAGTTACGGATATATTGCAGAATTCGCGATTCCGCATTTCTTCAAAGTAGGCGACATATTCTTATTCAGCACGCAGGTAAACAATATGCTATCGGTCGACCCGCACCAATTGGCTTGCTACGGAGCGCAAAGAGCGCCGTATGAGTTCAAACTCTTAGCGACGGAAGTTACATACCCTGTTCCGGAAATAATCGAAGAAGTTGTTGAAATTGATCCCGGCGAGATTACCGTAACAGTTACACCTCCGCCAGCGACAACATCGCCGCAGACAGCCGACGCCGTATCGGTCGCGATTTTAATGCTTGGATTATCCGGTTTGGCAGTATTGGGAAATAAAAGAAAAAAATAAAACTTTACAATAAATTAATAAAAATATAAATAAATAGATTTTCCACGTTAAAGGTTATATTGTATAATATATCCATAAGCAATAGAAAGTAAAAATAGAAAATTTCGTAAAGTGTATATTTTTCATTTTTTCCTCTAATCCTTTCATTATTTTTTTAACAGATAAAACGCCGTAGAACTGCACTACGGCGTTTTCTGTATTAAATTCAGGCTTGCTTTTTTACTTTTTCCGTTTCAGACCCGCTAATCCGACCGCTCCGGCAAATGCCAGCAGGCTCATCAAAATTATCGGATCGGCAGTTTGCGGAGACGTGCTTGTAACCGGAGAACTGGTAACGACCGTTTCACCGGCAGCTTCAGCTTCTTCTACTTCCTCAATTTCTATTACCGGCGGAGGCGCCGCTATAAAATTGATTTGGTCGCATGAAGCCGATTTGTTGTAGTTGCCGACGCCTACTTCGTCCGTAGGTTCGCCCCAGCTCAATTTGAAATCGCGTTGGTTGTTGTCGTCGATGTCGTCAAGAAGCCAGATTTGGAAACCGCAGCTGTATCCGGGTTTGAACATAGCTTTAACGGCGTCGTTCACCGGGATTCTGCGTTCGATTATATAACCGTCCGGTTTGATGACGCATACGACTTCGTGTTCGTTTGCGGGAAGGTCAATAAACCACATGTGATGTTCGGTACCCATTCCGTTTCCTAAATCGTTTTCAAATTCCGGCGAACCGACTGTTTTTGCGTACGCGAGTGTTTTTACAAAAATTCCGTTAGGCGAAAAACTTTCAACAGTACTGTCCACATCGGAATTATTATTGTCGAAATCGAAAACACATTCAAACGCGTCGCTGCCGAAATTCGAAAGCGGCTGCGTTACCGGCGTTTTGTCTACAACTTCTAAATATAAGTACATATTGTTCTCATCCCAGCAAAGCCGCACAACGCCTCTTGCCGATTCCATGTCGTCAGTTGCGTTGTTTGCTACAGACGCGCGGTATTCAATAACAATTTCGCTTGAATTTTTGTAGCAGTCGTCCATCACTCCGTCTATAACCGGAGTTCCGTATGAAACGTCGGCTTGTTTCTGTCTGAGTACGGCGCTCGAATTAAAACTGAAAATCGAAATGAGTAACATAGAAATGATAATGATTGATAATAATTTGCGCATATTTTAACCTCCTTCATTTATTAATAAAATGATAACATATAAATGCGAAAAAGTCAATAGTTTTGTTTATTTTCAGGAAACAAGGCGCTTATTTTTTATTTTTATTATAACGCAGCCGGATAAAATGAATAGTACGGAAAGAATAAAAATATTATTTTTATCGCCGGTTTGCGAATTGATTGTCTTATAAAATTCAGCTTCAATTACTGAAAGGGGTATCAGGTTTAATTCGACGTCAAAATCCTCAATGGATTCATCTTCGCTAAGCAGTATATATCCCAGCGGGATTCCGATATCATCCATAATGAAATACCAGCCTTCGCCTAAATCTTCCGCGAACCAGCCGTTATTGAGCGGTATTGCGGTTGCCAGCAGATAGAAATATTCCCCGGTGGTTATCGGTTCAAGCTCGGGCGCAGGAGTTTCGGGTACAGGAGGAATAGTTTCTGTAATTTCGGGCGCAGGAGCGGTAATCTCGGGCGGTTCAGGTGTGGTATTGTCAGGCACAAGTATAGCAGGCTCGGAAACTTCAGGCTCAGGAACTGCAGTAATTTCGGGCGGATTGATCACAGGTTCAGGTATAGTAGTCTCCTCCGGCTCGGATATAGTTGTTTCAGGCTCGGGCGCGGGAGTGGTAGTCTCCGGAACGGGAGTAGTGGTGTCGGGCGCGGGTGTGATAACCACAGGTTCAGGTGTAGTCGTAGGTGTAGTCGTCTCAGTCGTAGTAACAGGCGGAGCAACCGTAGTTTCTTCAGGAGTAGTGGTTTCGGGCGCGATTGTAGTTTCTTCAGGCGTGGTAACTACGCTTAAATTAGTAGTCGTTTCCGGTTCGGGAGTAGTGGTCTCAGGCGCAGTGGTAGTTTCCTGCGGAGGCGGTATAACCGGAGGCGCAGTAGTTGTTTCGGCTGTGATTGTAGTTTCGGGCGGGAGAGGTATAGGCGGAGGAAGTGCAGGCGGAGCTGTAGTAGTCTCCGGAGCACGGGTAATAATGTCCGGCGCGGATGTAGTAGTTTCCGGAGCAGGCGTAGTGGTCTCCGGTGCTTTAGTAGTGGTAGTTTCAGGCGTTTTAGTAGTGGTTTCGGGTGCTTTAGTAGTGGTAGTTTCAGGCGTTTTAGTAGTGGTTTCGGGTGCAGTAGTTTCATAGGGGTTTACCTGATGTTGATACAGATGTTGATTGTTATCAGTAAAAAAGCCCACTTTAATGTTGTTTATTGAACTGTTTCCGCCGCCGCCGTTACCTATAACATATGTTCCCGGACCGTTAATTACAACATTTATTATATAATCGCCTTTGCTGCTCGCGCTGACTATCAGCGAAAGATTACCGTGAGACGCCCCTTCTTCGACTAATATAGTCCATTGACCGGTTCCCGTAGTTGTTATTAATTTAACACCGGGACCTATATAAATATTATCACTGTTCGAAGCGTATGCTACGCCGTTGATATCTTCATTTTTCCCCAGTCGTTTATGTTCGATATATATATCGTCGCCATCAACTCCGGTATTCGCTATGTCCGGCGGTACTCCTTCGGTATATCCCGGAGTTAAAATATGTCCGTTAGTTTCTTCGTTTCCGTCAGACCTGGGAATTTCGTTGTTTGTAAATTCTATAAAATTTTCGTCAATTGCACCAGGTAAAGTACATCTCGCCAAAAGTATGCAGATAAGTGCCGCGCAAATTAAATAAATATAAAATTTTCCTTTTTTTTCTTTAGAGTTCATTTTAGCTATTTTCCATTTCTTTCAAAAATATTTACATTAATATATTATAACATAAATTTTTTTGGTGTCAATATACATTTAAAAACAGAAAAATGTCGAAAATTTAATCATTTTTCGGTGCTTGCCAAAGGGTAACGCGGAAAAAATTTGAATCAAATATATTATTTTCCGGATGAGTATTTTTATACTATAACGACACGACCGCGACTTTGACGGAATAAGGCAGCGTATATTTACTTACTTTGACAGGATTGGGATTTTTAATCAGCGTAAAAATATACCGATCCGCGATTTCGCCGTCTATAATGAAATTAACATAGGCCGTACCTTCTGCCGCATTTGCGGTTATATCCGTAACTTCCACGGTTCCGTCCGTTTCAAAAACAGGCACTGTGTAAACATCCGCGTTCAACGTTACACTTGCGGCGCAATCCGGCAATATAATCCGTCCGCTGAATGCCGCCGACATGTAATCCGCTACCAATTCCGCCGACGCGCTCAGCGAACCGTTATAATTGAGCATTGCTGTAAGGACATGCCATATGAAAACCGGATTGTCAACGTCATAGGTTTCGCCGTAAAATTCCATCACGCGCACAACCGAATCGAAAACGATAAACATATCTTCGGCAGTAGCCGTAATATCGGGCTGCTGCGGCTGTGTTTCTTTGAAGCTGACTTCTACGCGTTTATCGTCGCCGATATCAAAGTATTCGTAACCGTTACCGCACGAAAACAGAAATAGAAATAGAAGTAAAATAAATATTAAAATTTTCCTCATTTTTTTACACCTTATTGATTTTATAAAATATATGTGATATAATTTACAGGGGGATTTATTTATGAATATTGCAAATAACATTTTGAAACACAGCCTTCAAAACGTATATTTCTTAGTGGGAACAGCCTGCGGCGGTAAAACCACGATGGCGAACGAATTATCTAAAAAGTATGGGTTCATTCACTTCAACGATAATTGGAACGAAGATAATTTCAAAGTATGGCAGTCTATACTCAATGAAAAATATCAACCTAACGCCACCAAAAGAAGAGAAATAGATTGGGAAGAATATTTCAGCAAGTCTGTCGAGGAATTTTTAGCCGATAAGAATGACAATCACGGCGAAAATGAATATTTGGAGTTTTCTATTATCGAACTTATCAAGCTATCACAAAACAATAAAGTGATAGCGGATATTTGGATAACGGACTGGGATTTCTTAATGGAAATTTCCGATCGCAGTAGAATTGCTTGTTTATTAGCGCCGGGTGAATTGATAATCCGCGATTATTACCAACGTGATGACCATATAGATTTTACAAATTGTATCAGGTCGCTGAAAGACCCGGAGAAAAAATTTGAAACGCAAAACGAACTGTTTAGAATAGGCGCGAAAGAAATAGATGAAAAAGCTAATAAATATAATTTATTCAGCATTGTCCGAACCGAAGAAAGCACAGTCGAAAATACTTTGAAATTGTTGGAGGGTCATTTTAGATTATGAAAAAAATATTGCTTTTTATCATATTAGTATTATTAATATCCTGCATTGACTCCGGTACACAAACTAATTTGCCCGCGAATGAAACCGATCCGAACAGCGAAACAACGGTTGCAAAACCTGTAACAGATAAATTTGATGGGCTTGATTTCGACGGGTATGAATTCAAAATCGTCACGCGTATTATGCAGGCTTCCACGATGCTTTTAGTGGACTCGATCAACGGCGAGGTAGTCAATGACGCTATTTACGAAAGAAACTTAGCGGTTTCGGAAAAGCTGAACGTGAAATTCTCCGAAACGCAGTACGATGCGAACAATTTAATTACCAAATTCCGCACTTCCGTTACAGCGGGCGATAACGCTTTCGATTTTGCCGCCGGACGCGGAATGGATATGTTCACTTTCGCCGCGGAAGGATTCATAAATCCCATCAGCGCGCTTCCGTATATAGATTTGTCCGCGCCCTATTGGAATAAACAGATAACAGACGAACTAACCATTGACGGAAAAATATTTTTCGCCGTAGGTGAATTATCGCTGGTCACTTATGACATGACGCATATTTTACTGCTGAACAAGCAAGTGCTTAAAAATCACGACCTTGATGATGTTTACGGTATTATCAAAAACGGAAAATGGACTTTCGATGTTTTCAATGAAATGGGTAAAGCCGTCACATACGATTATAACGGCGACGGACTAATGAACGTTGATGATAGCTACGGATTCGTTTCATGTTACAAACAGGTTATTCCTTCGTTTTCTCAATCCTCTTTAATTAAATCGGTAGAGAAAAACAACGACGGAAGTTTGTATTTTGCTTTGCCGGGCAATCAAAAATTTATTGATGTTGTAGGTAAAATATTTGAATCTACTTATGATATTTGGTATTCTTCCAATTTAGACGTTAATAATATCGGCGGTCCTGTGCTAATGGATATGTTTACTTCGGGCAGAGGGCTTTTCATGGACTGTACTTTCTATCACGTAGCGATGTTCCGCGACACGGAATGTGATTTCGGAATAATACCTTATCCGAAATACAGCGAAATTCAATCCGATTACTATTCCCGTGTAGAAGTCATTGAAATATTCGCGACGCCCGTAACCGCGGAAAATCTCACACGGTCAAGCGCGATTATTGAAATGATGAACATGGAATCTATGAAGAGGGTTATTCCCGCGTATTACGACGTCGCGCTGCGTTATAAATACACGCGCGACACAGAATCGGAGGAAATGCTCGACGTTATATCTAAAGGACGCCGGATTGATTTAGGCGATTGTGTTTGGTGGGATAATATCCGTCAACCGGTATTCGGGCAAATGTTTTTGAATAATGACAGGAATGTCGTTTCGATGCTCGAAAAACACGCGAGCGCAATCGAAGTCTTACTTACAAACGTAAATGAATCGTTTAGATAAATGGTGGAATCCCACCACCGCCTGCGGCGTTCCGCCGTTAAATATATTTTAAAATATAATTTTAGGAGTTGAAATAAAAAAATGATAATCGACGCACACAACCATCCCGACTGGTATGGATATACCGCTGAAAGGTTCATCGCGAACATGGACAAGTACAACATCGACAAGACTTGGCTTCTCACCTGGGAAGCGCCATGCGAGGAATACGTTCCCGAGTCGATCGGCGTTTTCCCGCTCGCGATTTCCCGCTTCGAACCTATAGGCGTAGCCAACAGCGGACCCGTTCCGTTTGTTTCCGCGCTCGAAATGAAACGCAAATACCCCGACAGGTTCATCCTCGGTTACGCGCCCGATCCGCGCCGCCCCGACGCGGTCCAGCGTCTAAGGGGCGCTGTGATGATGTACGGCGTACAGGTTTACGGCGAATTGAAACTGCGCATGATGTACGACAATCCCGACGCATTAGACATGTACCGCGTCTGCGGCGAACTCGGTTTGCCCGTCACGCTGCATTTCGACTACGACAGCGCAACCAGAACCGGCCGCGAATTTCCGCGCCGCAGCTGGTGGTACGGCGGCGGCATCGATACGCTTGAGCGTATGCTGAAGGCATGTCCCGAAACGAATTTTCTCGGTCACGCGCCCGGATTCTGGTGCCATATATCCAACGATGACAAGGGTTTGACTACGTCATATCCGACGGGCGACGTTATTCCGGGCGGCGAAATCGAGCGTTTGCTTGATAAATATCCGAATCTGTATTGCGATTGTTCAGCCGGATCGTGCAACATCGCGCTCACACGCGACCCCGAATACACGAAGAAACTCGTGATGGCGCATCCGGATCGATTCCTGTACGCGCGCGATTACTTCTACAACGAGCATCAGAATATGTGGAACAGTTTAGGGTTGCCGCAGGATGTGCTGGACATGGTATATTACAAAAACGCGGAACGGATCGTCGCGCCGGTTAAAGAACCATCGGTTTTATAAAAAACGCCGGCATTATAAAGGGGTTGTACAACCCCTTTATTGTTTAATCAACCTGCGTCAGTTCTGTCATACAGAGCGATGATATACGGATGATTTTCGTCGTATTCGGTCAGCGGTTTCGGATTTTCAACGCGACCGACCGGACGAACTTCCCTGCCTTGTATGCTTTCCACTTCATCACCAAGCTCATATCGGCATTTATCGAGCAGAATTTCAAGTTTCGCAACTATATTCGGATGTTCCTCATACAGGTTACACTCTTCAGATATATCTTCCGCAAGATTATATAATAGCTGAACCTTATCGCC
The DNA here is from genome assembly GCA_009779295.1 of Oscillospiraceae bacterium. Classification (GTDB taxonomy): domain Bacteria; phylum Bacillota; class Clostridia; order Oscillospirales; family CAG-272; genus WREN01. The sequence continues at coordinate 11,901 of WREN01000016.1, forward strand.
TTTTGCCCACATATTTCCCTTTTGTAGATGGAGTTTCCAATCGCCGCAGCGCACGGCTTCCAGTTGGTTACACTTATAATAGAAGAAAGTTTCACGTCCTTTATTGCCGCCCAAACACAATTCGGATAAATCCAACCCGTCGATTTTATTTTCCGGCAATTCCGCGCCGCAGAAAGCGGCAAGTGTAGGCAGGAAATCAATCGAAGCGAATATCTCCGAACATTCGCGCCCCGCGGGAATGTGACCGGGCCAACGCATTATACACGGCACGCGCATACCGCCCTCCCATGTGTTTGTTTTAGCACCGCGCAGCGGCGCGTTACTGCCGCCGTCTAATCCGCGGGAACCGTTATCAGACGTGAAGATAATAATAGTATTATCGGTTAATCCTTCTTCTTCCAGTTTGTGTATTATACAATTTACAGACCAATCCACGGCGGCGACACATGCGCCGTAGTCGCCGTTCTCCGACTCTAACACGAACCGCTCAGCGGCGTACAACGGCGTGTGAACGTGCATGTGCGCGAAATACAGGAAGAACGGATTTTCGCGATTCCTGCCGATAAAATCCAACGCCTGCTCCGTATAACGCTCGGTCAAAGCGCGCTGGTCGGGCTGCTGTTGGATGACTTCGTTATCTTTAATCAGCGGCAAAGGCGGATTATTAATGTGTTCGAGTCCTTTTTGCCGTCCCATGTCATTTGAATAGGGCAGCCCGTAATATTCGTCGAAACCGAAATTAAGAGGCAAAAACTCCGGTTGGTCGCCGCAATGCCACTTACCGATGATTTTGGTATGGTAGCCTTCCGCGCGTAGTATATCCGCGATTGTGCGCTCGTTCGGGTTCAATCCAATGCTTTGACCGGGCATTAAAACACAGTTCCCTTCAAAAAAACCGAAACTTATCCGCGGCGGATAACACCCCGTAAGCATTGCGCCGCGCGAAGGCGAACATACAGGAGAAGCCATATAAAAATCGGTGAAGCGCATCCCTTCACTGGCAATCCGGTCGATATTTGGAGTTTTATTAACGGCCGAGCCGTAACACCCCAAGTCGCCGTAACCCATGTCGTCGCAGTTGATAAGAATAACATTCGGTCGTGTCATTATACGCCCTCCTTAGTGATTAACAAATTACGCGGTTTTGGACCTATAATTCCCATGCTTTCCATCGTTTCGACCAATTGCTGTGCTTTGCCATAACCAATTTTTAATCGCCTTTGAATGAGCGACGTTGAAATACTTCCGTGTTCCACCGCCAATTCAACCGCGGCGTTCAACATTTTATCGCTTTCATTAACTTCTTCGTCAATCAGAGTTTCACAATTATAAGCCGGGTCAATTGAAACATCAAACGGAATACGTTGTTCTCGGCACATTTTTTTGGCAAAAATCGTAAATGCTGTGGTTATATTCATTCCCAATAGCTGACAGGTTTGTTCCATTGTCTTTTTTAAATTTTCGTCCATTCTAATATTAATTAATACTTGCGCCATTATCTTTACACCCCCCGCTTCTATTATACACTATTGTAAAGATAGTGTCAATACTTTGTATTTATATTTATTGTGAACAATTTACTAAATACTCCTGCATTTCATCTAACTTCGTGAACATATCTTCCGCGAGCCGTATCTGACAGCGCGCGCGTTCAAGGTTGTGGTTGGGGCGGTGGATACGGAAATAATTGTCGCCGTCGATATGGTCGGCTAAAAACCGCGAAGCCAATTCAAGCGTTATAATCGGTGCGCCGAACGCGAGTGTTTCGATTTCGGTTTCGGTAAGGAATTGTTTCGCCGAATCCATGAATCCATGAGTAAATTCTTTGTAATAAACCATATTCAATCCGACTTTCGTAAGCTCCGTTTCATCTTCCGCGGCTTTATTCCCGGCGAAGCGGATTGCGTCGCCGAAATCGTGCGCGGCGAGTCCGGGCATGACTGTGTCGAGGTCAATAATGCAAACCGGTTTTTGTGTTGTTACATCAATTAAAATATTGTTGTACTTGGTGTCGTTGTGAACCAAACGCAGCGGTAAAAGTCCTTCGTCGGTCAAATCGTTTAATTTACAGCAGAAATCGCGGTATTTCTCAAATACTTCAATATCCGCGCCCAATTCTTTCGCCCTGCCGAGCGGATCTTCTTTAACTTTTTCGAAAAAGTAATTCAGACGTTTACGGGTATTGTGAAAATCGGGTATAGTGATATTAAGGCTGCCGAGCGGCATATCGGACAGCGTGTTGATGAAATCGCCGAACGCGAATCCCGAACTGTACAAAATCTCCGCGTTTTCGATGATGTCATATGTGACGGTATTACATTCATACCGGCAAATGCGCCAGAATCCGTTGAGGATCGTATAATTTTTTCCTTCTTTGTTATCTATAAATTTTACTATTTTACACGCGCTTTTTTTGTTGTTAAATTCTATATAATCTGTTAAAGCATGAAGATTTTCCATAATTAATTCAGGTTTTTTGAACGCGTATTCGTTCACTTTTTGAAAAATATAGTCTGTATCATTTACAGTCACGCAATATGTATCGTTCATATGACCGCTGTCAATCTTCCTGTAATCCGTCACAACTCCTTCGATATGATATAATTTTATCAGTTGCTCAAATGTTGATTTGATTTCCATAAAACAGTTCCCTTCGAAAATAATGTTACTTTTATATTTTAACCTATAAATATAAATTTTTCAAGTCTAAAATCTAAACTTATAATTTTATTATATGCTTGACAAGATTGAAAATTGAATTTATAATTAAATAGAATAAATATTTTGGAGGTAAACTTAAAATATGAAAGAAATAGTAAGAATAGGTATAATAGGTATGAGCGGGCGCGGGAGCGGCACGATGCAAATGCTGCTCAGTATGCCTGATGTAGAAATCAAAGCGGTGTGCGATTTGTACCCCGACCGCGCGGAAAAAGCGAAACTGCGCGCGGAAGAATTACGCCCGGGTACGACGGTCGCGGCGTACACCGATTATAAACGGCTTGTGGAACGTAACGATATTGACGCGGTTGTGATAACTTCATCGTGGGACGCGCACGGGTACCTCGCGGTTGCGGCGATGAATGCCGGCAAATACGCCGCCATCGAATGCGGCGGCGCGTGTTCGACAGACGAATGCTGGCAGATCGTGCGTACATACGAAAAAACGGGCGTTCCGTGCATGTTCCTCGAAAACTGCAATTACGGCCGGCAGGAGATGACATTGCTGCGCTTGATAAAAGACAACCTTTTCGGCGAAGTCGTCCATGTTCAGGGCGGCTACGAACACGACCTGCGCCACGAAATCGCTTACGGTCACGAGAACCGCCATTACCGATACGACAATTATTTGAACCGCTGCGGCGAATTCTATCCGGCTCACGCATTAGGTCCGATGCAGAAGTATTTGAACATCAACCGCGGAAACCGTATGCTGACGTTGACTTCGATGGCGTCGAAAGCGCGCGGGTTGCATGAGTTTATCGTCAAAAGCAAAGGCGCGGACAGCCCGTACGCCGAAGCTGACATCAGGCAGGGCGACATCGTCAACACGCTCATCAAGTGCGCGCACGGCGAAACAATGTTACTCACGCACGATACCACGTTGCCGCGCCCGTATTCACGCGCGGGACGCGTGCAGGGGACGAAGGGTATTTATATGGAAGACCGCGATTCTATTTACATCGAGGGACTCAGCCCGAACCACGACCAATGGCAGTCTTTCGCCGAATACTACAACAATTCCGAATACGAGCATCCGTTGTGGACAGAATTCCGCACGTCCGGCGTTACCGGCGGACACGGCGGCATGGATTATCTCGTGATGAGGGCATTCGTCGAAAGTGTGCAGATGGGCGTGGAACCGCCGCTTGACGTTTACGACGGCGCGGCTTTGATGGCGATTACGCCGCTTTCGGAGGAATCAATAGCGATGGGCGGCGCGCCTGTAGCGATACCCGACTTCACGGACGGCAAGTGGATCAAACGCGGTCCGGCGCCGAAGTCGAAGTATGCGTTGGATACGGTGAATTTTGATCTGTTTGGTGTATAAGTGGTGGTGGAGAAAAATATAAATATTACTCTTCATGTCCCATTGCCGGATGAATGGGAATATCGGCAGAAACTTTATCTTGATTACGATTCGACAATTCATAACGCGCCGTATGGAGATAACGGAATTAATGGCGTTTGTTATATGTCGGAAGAATGGCTGCGTGGTTTTTTAACAAGCGGGAAAGACTGGTATGCGTATATA
>WREN01000017.1 GCA_009779295.1 Oscillospiraceae bacterium
ATCATCGACGAAACTTCGATGGTCGATATAATGCTGATGGCGGCTCTCTTGAAAGCAATCAAACCGGGTGCGCGGCTGATACTGATAGGCGACGCAGACCAGCTTCCGCCGGTCGGAGCGGGGAACGTGCTCAACGATATAATCGCGAGCGACAGATTTAATATAATCAAACTCAAGGAGATTTTCAGGCAGGCGGAAAAAAGTCTGATCATCACGAACGCGCACGCCATAAACAACGGGAAATATCCGAATTTATCGGTGAAGGACAATGATTTCTTCTTCATCCAGCGCGACGACGATTCCGAAATCGCCAATACGATAGTCGATTTATGCCAGAACAGGCTGCCGAAAAAATACGGTAAAGAAGTTAAAAACTCCATACAGGTTATCACTCCGTCGCGCAAAGGTTCGGCGGGAACGGAAGCGTTGAATATCTTGCTGCAGAAATCGTTGAACCCGCCCGGTCCCAAAAAGAAAGAGAAGAAGTCGAGGGATATTATTTTCCGTGAAGGCGATAAAATTATGCAAATAAAAAACAACTATGACATCGAATGGGAAAAAGACGGCAAATCCAACATGGGGATTTTCAACGGGGATATAGGCTTCATCGAAAGCATCAATACTGTTGAGGAAAGCATGATATTGAATTTTGAAGATCGAATAGCGATTTACGACTTTTCTATGCTCGACGAACTCGAACACGCTTACGCCATCACCGTTCACAAGAGTCAGGGAAGCGAATATCCCGTTGTGGTTCTGCCGGTTTTCTGGTATACGCCGAAACTTTTGACGCGCAATCTGCTATACACCGCTGTTACGCGCGCGCAAAACATGGTTGTAATCGTCGGGCAGCCCGACGTTGTCAACCGCATGGTCGATAACAACCGACAAATCAAACGTTATACGGGCTTGGAATATTTCCTATCCTCATTCGATGACTGATATGAACATACTTGATTTAATATATCCGCCGAAGTGCGTGCATTGCGGGAGTATACTGCGGGAGAAAGAAATAGAACCTCTATGCGATGGTATATGTTTTCCGAAGTGGGTATTTGAGAAGTTTGGAATTAATGACAATTATCTCGCGTACTATGACAAAAATGCAAACAGCGTTGCGCGGTCGATGGTGTTGAAAGCGAAAAATTCTTATAACAGCAGATTATACAGATACCTCGCCGATGAAATGGCAGAATTGATTGCAAGCAGGATGAGGGTTTATAATGACACGGTAATCGTAAACGTACCGCGCTCGAAAAAGAAAAAACGCGAGACGGGCATCGACCAAGCCGAGCGTTTATCGAAATTGATTGCGAAGAAGTTGAAAATCCAATACGCGAACGTTTTGATTCACAAGGGCAATACCCAGCAAAAACTTTTAAACGCGCAGGAGAGAATTGAGAATGTTGAGAACGCGTATGAAATTAAAAATAACGTCACCGGTAAAAACATAATTCTGTTTGACGATGTAATAACAACGGGCGCAACTATTAACAAATGCAGGGAACTATTATTACACTTCGGAGCGAAAGATGTAACGATTTTTTCAATATGCAGAACGAAAGGGGAATATTAAATGAAATTCAAATTATTAGTTTTATTATTGTTTATTTTAGTATTAATTTCATGCGGACAGAGTGAAAACATACAAAAAGGAGATATAACAACTACAAACTCAACCGATACCCAAACTGATGCGGTTGTTAATCTTCAGCCGGAAATCAAAAATTTCGGCGGATATGATTTCAGGTTTCATTCGGCGGTCAATGACGATAACAGATTATTTGTTGTAGAGGAAATGAACGGCGATACCATCAACGACGCCGTTTATTTGAGGAACAGAGCCGTTGAGGAGAAGTACAATATTTCCATATCGGTCGTTAAATTGGCGGACACGGCATCGCAGGTAAGCGCGGTTTCCAAAAACGTGCAGGCCGACGACGATTTCGGCGATATAGCGATGATACGGTTGCACAGCTTTTTCACTTTAGCGCAGGAAGGATATTTTTACAACTGGTATGATTATGACGAAGTCCGGCTCGATAAACCGTGGTGGGATCAGCGTATAAGCGATGATTTGAAAATTAAAAACAAACTGTACACAATTAACGGCGATTTTACAACGCTTGACAAACTTGGTACGATGGTCGTCATGTATAACAAGAAGTTATACACGGATTATGAATTCGAAAATATTTATAATATTGTTACCGAAGGCAGATGGATTTTTGACAGATTCTGGAAGATGGTCGTCACGACCAGCAAGGATTTGAACGGTGACGGGAAAATGGATAAAGACGACCAGTTCGGAATCCTTACGGAATATTCGTCGTTATATTATTTTTATTCCGGCGGAGGATACAGGTCAATTCAATTAAAAGCTGACGGCAGTTACGAAATTGCAATCGGTACGGAGAAAGCAGTCAATATTATTGAGAAGATTTTGGTATTAGGAACGGAAAAAGATAAATATTCATTGATCGCCGACGACGGAAAAGTTCCGGGTATATATGATACGTCAAAAGGTATGTTCAGAAGCGATCAGGGATTATTTTTAGCAGGGACATTCAACGCCGTAACAACGTTCAGAGATATGCAGAGTGATTACAGCGTCCTGCCGATACCGAAATACGACGAAATCCAAAAAGAATATTACTGCCTTGTGACATGGAACGACCAACCCGCCGCAATGCCGATCACAATAAAAGACCCGAACAGAACGGCTTTGATAATGGAAGCTATAGGATATGAATCGGGTTCGGGCATGAGGGAAGCGTTCTATGATACGTTTTTAGTCGGCAAACTTATACGCGACGAAGAAACGGTCGGGATGCTGGATTTGATTTTCGCGTCAAAAACTTACGATTTGGATTGGTACGCGGGTATCAGCGGATTATTGACGATTTTAAATAATATCGGCAAGTCGGGGAACAATAATTTCGTGTCCGAATACGCGAAAATCGAATTGCAGGCGCAGGCAAAACTCGAAGCGTTTTTGAATGATTTCAAATGATCGAAGGTGGAAATATGAAAATAATTTCTTTAATACTGTTATTATTAATAATAACGTTTACAATTCTTTCGTGCGCAAATTCCGACAGCCCGAATAATCCGACTAAAAACGGTGATGAAACCGCGAATGAAACAACCGATACAGTGGTCGATCAAGCGCCGGAAAAGAAAGATTTCGCAGGTTATGACTTTAGGTTTATGGCAATTGAAAACAAAGAAGCCAGATTATATGTTTCCGACGAATTGACCGGAGACACAATAAACGATGCTGTTTATATACGCAACCGCGCTGTTGAAGATAAGTATAACATAACAATTTCACTGGTTTTATATGAAGGTAACAATGCCGGATTAGTTTCTGCCGTTACTAAAAACGTTCAGGCTGATATTGATACGGGAGATATCGCTTTGATTCAGGCACACAGCTTATTTCCGGTAGCGCAGCAAGGATTCTTACATAATTGGTTCGATTACGATGAAGTCAGGCTTGAAAAACCTTGGTGGGACCAGCGCATTAACAAAGAACTTGAAATAAAAAATAAACTGTATACAATAATCGGTGAATTTACAACAAGCGCCAGTTTAGGTACGATGGTAGTATTTTACAATAAAAAATTGGCAAATGATTACGGACATGATAATATTTACAATTCGGTAATAGACGGCAAATGGACGTTCGACAGCTTTTGGAACATGGTTGTGAACACGAAAGAGGATTTGAACGGCGACGGCAAAATGGATCAGAACGATCTGTGGGGATTGCTGACAGAGTATTCCGCGCTGTATTATTTCTATAACGGAAGCGGTTACAGGTCGATCCAGCCGAAAGGGAACAATGAATATGTTTTAACTATCGGTACGGAAAAAGCATACAGTATAGTCGAAAAGATTTTAGTCATAGGAACGGAGAAAAATTACAGCCTAATAGCCGACGACGGAAAATTAGCGGGTTCATATGATACGACGAACGGGATGTTTATAGCCGACCAAGGATTATTTTACGCGGGAGCTTTTAATGATATTACGAGATACAGGGTCATGCAAAGCGATTACGGAGTTTTGCCGATACCGAAATATGAAGAACCTCAGGACAGTTATTATTGTCTCGTAACATGGGGCGTACAGCCCGCGACTATGCCGATATCCGTAACCGATCCAAACCGCACGGCGTTAATTCTGGAAGCTCTCGCGTATGAATCGAGTTTAGGTTTGAAGGATGCGTTTTATGAAGTATTTCTCGTTGATAAATTGGCGCGCGATAATGAAACGAAAACAATGTTCGATATAATTTTGCTTCAAAAACATTCGACCTTGACTGGTACGCAGGAATCAGCGGATTCTTAAAGATATTAAATACAATCGGTCAGACAGGTAATAACAATTTCGCGTCCGAAAACGCAAAAATAGAAATTCAGGCACAGGCAAAACTTGATGAGTTTTTATCAAAATTTAATTAAAGTTATAAATTTGCGCAGTTAAATAAAAAATGCCTGATTTGTATCCGGCATTTTTAACATGTTTAAACGCGTATCAAACGTTCGTAATCTATTTCCTGTAACTCTTGTAACTCTTCAATTCCGCGCCGAGCAATTCCGTCACGTCAACAACTTTGCCGGTTTTAATCGATTCATTCGCGGCTGCCCCAATCATTACGGCGGCTGCGCCGTCAACCGAATCCGCTTGCTGTTTGAACGGATCGCCGTCGGTTCTGCCGAACATAATATCGTTAAGCAAGCGAATATCTCCGCCGCCGTGAACGCCGGGAGTCGGCGGCGTTTCGATCACTTCAAGTTTGCCGTCAAGCGAATAATATTTAATCACTTCGCTTGAATCGCGGCTGTCGCCTGTGGCGGTATGACCGATTTCCAACCGTCCGGCGGAACCGTTCAGCGTCATGCGCCAGCCTTCATATGACGCGGCGGCGTTTAAAGTATACGACAGCGATACGTTATTTTCGTATTGAACGGCTAAATTCACGGTATCGTATGCGTCGATTTTTTCATTGAAAACGCAGCCGTCATATATATAACCGTCGTATTTTTCGTTGTCAAAATAGAATTCTGTAATAAATTCATAATTAGTCATATCACTGTAAAATTCACATTCGGTTTTATGTTCGCATGAACGGCAGGATTTTCCGCGGAACTTGCCGTTTTTACCATATTTGCTGACTTTTCCGAATCCAAACACCTTTGAGGGCAGTGAATCAATAAACCAGTTGGCGCAGTCGAAGTGATGCGATGATTTCGTCAATAACAATCCTCCGCTGTTAGCCATAATACCGTGCCAGCGGCGGTAATAACTTGTTCCGTGGCCGTTGTACACCAAATTCCATTCAAAATTGACGTTATAAATATCGCCGATTTTGCCTTCGGTAATCAGTTTTTTAATATTGAGTATGTAAGGCATATAACGCATGTTATGAGTAACGATAATGCGTTTGCCGGAGTTCTTTTCAGCCTCCAGCATAGCATAAGCTTGTCCGGAGGTTATGCACATAGGCTTTTCCGTGATAACATCGTAACCGGCCGTTAGCGACCTGACTGCGTATTCGCTGTGGAAAGCGTCCATTGTAGTTACGATAACCGCTTCGGGTTTTTCGGTTTTCAGCATTTCATCGAAATCCTCATAAATCTTCACGCCGGTCTTATCGCTTACATATCTTGACCGCCCGATATTAATATCATAGATTCCGCAAAGCTCAGCGTTTTCTTTAAATTGCTCGCCGGCTATATTCGCCGCGTACATGTAATAACCGCGGCTGCTTGCGCCCGCGATACAATAACGTTTTTTACTCATATCTAAAATCATTCCTTTATTAAATTTTTACTCGTCTTTATCAATCGTTATTATAGGTTTAAACGGATTCTCCGGAAGTTCCGGCGCCAACGGGTCAATTTGCTTGACATAATTTTCAACATAATTTTCATTCGCGGCTTGATCGAGAACAATAGAACCCGAAACTTCAAGCCAGCCGATCGAATAGCCGCCGTATGTACCGCCGAAATAATATGACGCGGCAATGTCAACTGTTGACATTATATCGGCGGGGCTGTATACTTCGCTGGTATTGCTGTATATTAAAATTGATGAAAAAGAATTTACGTCGTGGTCAATGGCGCTGGCTGCGAAAATAATTTCATTCCCGTTTATAGTGAATTTACAGTCTGAGCGCGAGCTGATTTTAATACCGTAACAATCAATAAAAACGTCTGTATTTATTACGGCATACTCATCTTCAATACTTTGCGTGACGTTCCATTCAATATGAAGTTTTATTAAATTTCTTGAATCGGACAAAATCGTCCCTGAAACAGACAAATCTTTTCCCGGATATGTAAAAGTAATTATTTCTTCTTCAGGATTGTTATCATCATCTTCTATCGGTTCCAAGGTCGGAACAGTTACATCTGTATCAGGCGTAATATGGGTATTTGGCTCACCGTCGGGGAGCTTATCAATATCTTCCGTGTCACCGTCGGGCGGTATGACCCTGAATATTCCGCATGAACATGTAGTAATGATTAAAAATCCTGAGATTATAATAATTAAAAAAACTTTCATATGATTATAATTTTTCATAATTTCACTCATTCTCTTAAAATAATACTTTAATTATAGCTTATTAAAGAAACATGTATGTAAATAATTTGTGAATTTTATAGAAATACATTGTTTTGTGCCGATGATAATAGTAAAATTATTAAAATAACAAAAATAATATTAGGAGTTAAATTATAAATTATAAATGAAACATCAGATTTTTGATAACAACGAAAACAATAAGATTAAAGAAAAAGTATTCACGCCGTTGTATGGTATTAAACTTGGAGACGGATTATTCAGCCGCGTTTTTGAAAACAATATAAAATATTTACAAAAAATAAATGTTGATTCCGCTTTGTACTGGTTTAGGAAACGCGCAGGGAAGGACGCCCCGGGAGAACCGTATCGCGGGCATTTCGAAGATAACCTTCACGGTCAGACCGCAGGGCTTATCCTTATGGGAGCGGGAAATGCCCTGAGGTGGACCGAAAATAAAAAATTACGGGAAACTGTGGATTTCATTATCGGCGAAATAAAAAGCTACGGAGATAATGACGGTTATATCATGGCGATTGAACGTGAATTATTCGCGACAAAGGAATATCCGCATTATGTTCGCATTTGGATTACATACGGATTATACGCCGCTTATCTTTCGGACAGCAAAGACGCAGGGATATTATTGAAAAACTGGCAGAACTGGTTCAATAACGAATGCGGAGATTTACCCGTAATAAAATATCTCAGCCTTGCTTTTCAGGGGGTTGTATGCAGCCCGTTTGTATACAATACGCCGTTCGGAACCAAAAAAGATATCGAAGTAACGCAAAAATATTATGAAGAGGCATGGCGTTTGGGACAATATATAATGGACGAAAAAGACGTTGTTCAAACGCGCCGTCAGCACGGATACGAACCTCACCCCCACGGAACGGAAATCGAGGCGTTCGAGGGTTACCTTGATTTATATAAAGCGACGGGTAATTATTATTATTTAAACGCTTTGAAATCGTTTTACGAGACATACAAAAAAGATTGGCAGCATGTCGGCGGGGGAATAGTGATGTGCGAGTTTGAGAAATCCACTCCCGGGTGCGCGTGGCTTACGCCGCCGAGAGCGTATAACGAATTATGCTGTACCGCGTTTTGGATATGGCTGAACCAGCGTTTTCACCGGTTATACCCTGATGAGGAAAAATATGTGAACGAGATAGAGAAATCATTGTACAACATAGCGGTTGCCAATCAGGACGGCGAGGAAACGATAAGATATTTCGCGTGGCTTGAGGGGAAACGCGCTGGCGGCGGACATAGTCATGGCGGGCTTGTTCATTGCTGCTGCGGAGTTGGGACGCGGATTTTCGGTATGCTTCCGGAATTTTTGTACTCGGTAAACGAAGATTCCGTATATTTCAACATATATAATTCGTCCGGGTTTACGTGGGAGCGGGAGAATAATATTGTGAATATTACGGAAATATCCGATATGCCTTACGACGGTAAAGTTAAAATTAACATATCGTGCGAAAAAAGCGAAAGATTCAACGTTATGCTTCGCATACCGGCATGGACCGAAGGGGATATTGAAGTTAAGGTTGGGAATAACGAAAAATACCGCGGGAAAGCCGGAACATATTTGTGTATAGAAAGAATTTGGGAAAGCGGTAAAGACAATTTAATTGAATTTGAATTGAATTTTAAATGGAATCTGACAAAATATACGGGAGTTGAAAAAATCGATAGTTTTGAGAGATACGCTCTTGAATACGGACCGTTATTGATGTCTGTGGTTTCAAAAGAAAATTTTGACGGCGATAATTATCTTAACTTGTTCAAAATAAACCTGAAACCGGACGGTTTCAAATCGTGGCTTATAAAAGATAAAGATAACAAGCCATTGAATTATAACATCGAAGGTTATGATAATTTAACATATATTCCGTATTTTGAAGTTGAAACAGGCAATTATTTCACATGTTATCCATTATATTATTAAAAAGGGGAACTTAATATGAAAAATTTAACAAAAATAATTATTGCGTTTTTGGTATTCGCGTTGTCAGTAATAATTATCTCATGCGCTTCAAGTGAACAAAACACACCAAACGCAAATGAAACTCAAAGCGGCAGCGAAAATCCGGCGGAAACAACGACGGAGATTCTAAAACCGGATATACCTGAAGTGGATTATAACGGCGATACGTTTATGTTTATAGTGCATGATTACGGCGCCGGGGCAACCTGGGACTCATACGACATATACGCTGACGAAGAAAACGGAGACGCTATCAATGACGCAATTTACCGCAAAAACAGAACTGTGGAAGAAAAATTGAATATCAACATAAAAGAATTCCGAATCCTTGATCCTATTAGCGCGCTTACAAAAAGCGTACTTTCGGACGATCCGGAATATGACTGCGCGCAAATAGGCGCGGATTCGGCGGCGCAAATGGCGAATAAGGGTTATTTGTTATTTTTCGATCAACTGCCGTATGTTGATTTAAGCAAGCCGTGGTGGGACCAAAGTGTAAATCCGTATATGAGTTTGGGAAATAACCAATTTTCCGTCATGGGCGATTTGACTTTGCTGGATAAAGACGGAACGGTCGTCGTATTGTTCAACAAAAAAATGGCGGAAAACTATGAAATGGAAAATTTCTACGATTTGGTTAAAAATAACAAATGGACGATGGATAAATATTATTCTTTGATGAAAATGGTAGCAACTGATGTTAACGGCGACGGACGGATCGGGTTTGATGAGATAGCGGGTCTTGTTGGAGCGCCGTATGTAGGGTTTTACTTTTTCACTACCGGTGAAACTTTTGTTGAAAAAGACAAAGATGATTTTCCGAGTTTAAAGTCTCCGACCGAACGCGGAGTAAAAGTCATCGAAAAAATAGTTGGATTTATGAACGATAAAAACGTTTCGACTATTGCGCAGGATTTAACCAAAGACGGTATACCGGCAGCGAATGTGTACGAGGACGGCGTATATAAAATGTTCCAGGAGGACAGGGCGTTGTTCTTGTATAATCAATTAATAGTGCTGCGTTTCATACGCGGAATGGATAACGATTTCGGTATATTACCTGCGCCGAAATTTGATGAAACGCAACCAAAATATAACAGTATGATGACTTGGATCTCAAGAGCAATCGCGGTTCCGGTAACGGTCAGGGACAGAATCAAAACTTCGGTAATAATCGAAGCGCTGGCAGCAGAAGGGAAATACACGATCATACCGGCATATTATGAAACGACAATTCTAAACAAAGCGATACGCGACGAAGAATCCGCAGATATGCTTGATATAGTATTTGCGTCCCGAATACTTGATACCGGAACTGTGTATAACTGGGGCGGAATAGGTTTGATGGTGGATGAGTTATTGAATAACCCGAATGGTTTTGTAGCGAAATTTGACAGCATCTCACAAAAAGTTGCGACAGAAATGGAGAAGACTATAGAGGCTTTTAAGGAATTGGAGAGTTGAAAAGTATCTACAGTATATGCAGATTAAATAACGACTATAATTCAACCTGTGGTTCTATTTTAGAACTTTACTGAACAATACCGTCATTGACTATTTTTGTTACGCGGCTTATAATAATTATAACGGTTGCAATCGTAAAATAAAAACGAGAGGTATTGTTATGAATATAATTATAAGCGAAAATTTAAAAGAATTGCGTAAAAAGAAAAATAATACGCAGGAAGATTTAGCGGAATTTTTAACCGTAAGCAGCGCGGCTGTAAGTAAATGGGAACGCGGCGAATGTTACCCCGATATTGAATTTCTGCCGAAAATTGCGTCATATTATAATATATCAATGGACGACTTGTTCGGTATGGGGGAAATCAAGAAGAAAGAACGTATTGATGAATATTTGGCAAAAGACTACGAAATTTCTCTGCAAGAAAAAGATAGAACTGAACAATCCAAAAAAAGGATTGCGTTGTGGCGCGAAGCACAAAAAGAGTTTCCCAACAATCATGTCGTTTTATTGAGTTTAGTTTATGCATTGAATTATCCTCACTGGTTAGCAAGCGATCATTTTGAGGAAATCGTACAAATCGGCGAACGTTTGCTTGCGGAAAGCACGGATACTTATATTCGTTTTGAAACCATATATACTTTATGTAACGCCTGTGCGATGAAAAAAGATTTTGAAAACGCAAAAAGATATGCCAATATGACTCCTTCTTATCTTTACAGTAGAGAAGTTTTATACGGACGCTGCTTAACAGGAGAAGAACGTATTGAATATAGACAGCGTTGCATAGTGTATTTTATCAGGGATATTTATAAAACTTTCATACAGGATTTGTATGGTTATAAAGGCGGTGTATTTGATGGCGGTAAATTTGGCGAAGAAGGTGAAGTAGCAAAAATGTGTGAATTTGCTTTAAGTTTATTTCAACTTCTTTACCCTGACAGTGATTTCGGAGAAGATGAACATTGGGTAGCCGCTATTTGTAATGTTTTGACAAATCAATACTCAGGAGTCGATAATGAGAAAGCATTATATTATCTTGATGAAACGGCAAACCATTATGTGAAATATTATACGCAGGGCGAATTTAAACACACATCATTTATGGTGAACAGGCTGACTTATCCGGGATATAACAGACCGAAAGATGTAATGCAAAAAAGCGTCATGCAAGATATAGAAGTTATAGAGAAAACAGCCGACCTTGCCTACATTAGAAACGACGAACGGTACACAGCGGCTATGGAGAAATTGAAAAATTTAGTGAAATAAAACAATTTATGAACTATATTGACAAAAACAATCATTTGTGATATAATAGATATAATATATTAAAAGCTAAGTAAGACATTAGTTTTCGCAACATTGTTGCGTGTTAATCATTAGGTTTCGAAAGGTATCCATAATGGGTGCCTTTTGTTTTAATTAAAAATAATTTGACAAAATGTGACAGCATGTGATATAATTTAGTAAAATATATTAAGAGGTAATATATAATGGCGATTTTATATGAGGAAATAGAAGAATTTTTGCGTTGGACTACAACTAAAAATAGAATGATATCATATAGATTTAGAAGAAATAAATTCTACTGTGCTTGTTGAACAAATGAGAGTAATTGACAAAATTAGGATAGATAAACCTATGTACAAAAAGCAAAAATTCGCAAAAATTACATATAATGATTGGCAGGTAATTAATCACCAAATTGAAGTTAATTATTTATTGCAACCTTTGTAAACAATATGTGAATCATATTGACAATATACTATTAAAGTGATATAATACTATAAATATTTTTTAACTGCGATGAAGAGGAGTAGTAAATATTTTCACCGATGCCCAGAGAACGGCGGCTTGGCTGTGACCGCTGTGACCGGAGAATATTGAAGTCGCCCCGGAGCTGTTGTGATCCGCACGTTACAGCGGAAACGTATTGATTGATACGTTTGAGATGTGTGCATTTTTGTACATGAATTCAGGTGGTACCGCGTGTTCCCACGTCCTGATAGCTATTGCTATTGTGACGTGGTTTTTTATTATATAGGAGGAATGTAAAATGGCAATTAAGAAAGAACTGGCAAAGACTTATTCACCGGCAGATATTGAGGAAAGAATTTATAATTTTTGGAATGATAACGGATATTTTACACCTGAAATATCAGACGAAAAGACATTTTCGATTAACAAAAGACCGTTTTCGATTGTTATCCCGCCGCCCAATGTAACTGGCAATCTCCATATCGGGCATGCTCTTAATAATACTTTACAGGATATCATTATCCGCACAAAACGTATGCAGGGCTATAGCGCTTTATGGCTGCCCGGCACGGATCACGCGGGTATTGCCACCCAGATAAAGGTTGAGGAAATGCTTCGGAAAACGATGAACACATCGCGGCATGATATAGGGCGTGAGAAATTTTTGGAGTATGTTTGGGATTGGAAAGCTAAATATGGCGGCAATATAATCAATCAATTAAAAAAATTAGGTTCATCATGCGACTGGACGCGCGAACGTTTCACAATGGACGAAAATCTATCCGCGGCGGTTAAAAAGACATTCGTTGCGCTGTATAACAAAGGTTTGATATATCGCGGGCTAAGAATAATCAACTGGTGCCCGGATTGTATCACCGCGCTGAGCGACGCGGAAGTTGAGCACAAGGAGCTCGACGGCTCATTTTGGTATATCAATTATCCGTTAAAGGACAGCAGCGAGTTTGTCACCATCGCGACGACGCGCCCTGAAACGATGCTCGGCGATACTGGCGTTGCAATCAATCCGAACGACGAACGCTATCAGCATTTGATCGGCAAGACATTGGTACTGCCGTTATTAAACCGTGAGATACCAATTATCGCCGACGATTATGTTGATAAAGATTTCGGTACGGGCTGCGTTAAAGTTACGCCGTGCCACGACCCGAACGATTTTGACATGGGTACGAGGCACGACCTTGCGTTCATCAACATCCTCGACGACAACGCGAAAATAAACAAAAACGGCGGACAATACTGCGGTATGGACCGTTACGAAGCGCGCAAGCAGATTGTTATCGACTTGAAAGAGCTTGGATTGTTAGTTAAGACGGAATCCCACAGCCACAACGTTGCGCATTGTTACAGATGCGACACGGTTGTTGAGCCTATTGCGTCGAAACAGTGGTTCGTTAAAATGAAACCGCTCGCCGAACCGGCAATTAAAGCCGTTAAAGACGGCGATGTAAAATTCATTCCCGACAGATTCAGCAAGATTTATTTGAATTGGATGGAAAATATCCACGACTGGTGCATATCTCGGCAATTGTGGTGGGGCCACAGGATACCTGCGTATTATTGTTTGGACTGCGGAAATATTATGGTCAGCGAAAACGATGTAAATAGTTGCTTGGAGTGCAACTCCCACAATATCAAGCAGGACGAAGACGTTTTAGACACTTGGTTTTCATCCGCTTTATGGCCGTTCTCAACGCTCGGCTGGCCGAACGTTGACGATGCAGATTTGAAATATTACTACCCTACAAGCGTTTTGGTTACGGGTTATGACATAATAACTTTCTGGGTTTCAAAAATGATTTTCATGGGATTAGAATTTATGGAACAAAATCCGTTTCCTTATGTCTTTATTAATGGATTGGTTCGAGACGCATATGGAAAGAAAATGTCGAAATCTTCCGGGAATGTTGTAGACCCTCTCGATATTATCGATAAATACGGTACAGACGCGCTCAGATTCTCATTATTAACCGGAAACACGCCCGGAAACGATATGCGGTTTTCAGATGATAAGATTGAATCGGCGAGGAATTTCAACAATAAAATCTGGAACGCGGCGCGGTTTGTACTGATGAACGTTGATATTGAAGAAATAACGCTTCCCGAAAACCTTGCATTAGAAGACAAATGGATTTTATCTTTGTACAATAATTTAGTATTGGAGGTAACGAATAACATTGAGAATTACGAGCTTGGTATAGCGCTTGGAAAATTGTACGACTTCATATGGGATAATTTCTGCGACTGGTATATTGAGTTATTGAAGCCGCGTTTCGCGAACAACGATATTAACGCACAAAAGGTTATCGTTTATGTTTTGTCGAACACTTTGAAGTTACTGCATCCGTTTATGCCTTTTATCACGGAGGAATTATGGCAGAGTTTACCGCACGAAGGCGAGAGTATAATGATTAGCGAATTTCCACAGTATAACGAAAGTTTGTTGTTCCCGGAAGACGAAGAATGTATGGATAAATTGATTGCGGCAATCAAGGCTATACGTATCCGACGCGCTGAAATGAACGTACCTCCTTCGAAGAAAACGAAAATATTTATTGTAACGGATAAGAGGAATATCTACAATGAGCGTACGTTTATGTTTTTTGAGAAATTGGCGTGGGCGAGTTCAGTTGAAGTTTGCGAGAGTTACGAAGACGAGAACGCAATTCAAATCATAACGGACACAGCTACGATTTATATTCCGTTTGCGGAAATGATCGACATCGCGAAAGAGTTGGATCGGCTTGCAGCCGAACGCAATAATACATTAAAAGAAATTACAAGACTCGAAAGTAAATTGAACAACGAAGGATTCACTTCCAAAGCTCCGGTTGCTGTAGTAGAGGGAGAAAAAATCAAACTAAATAATTACAAGGAAACATTATCCGGCATTGAAAAAGCTATCGAAAAAATCCAAAAATAAATTAAATGAGGTGTAAATATTAAAATGAAAAAAGTAGTATTAATTTCTTTATTAATTCTGACAGTGTTAAATTTATTCGCATGTTCCTCTTCGTATGATAAATTATCAGCTAATTCTTCAGCCCCGAGGTATGATTATGGGTATCCGGATGAAGCGGAATATTATTACGAAACCGCTTTGATGGAAGTAAAGGCATTTGATGACGGCAGTTATAGAACTATTTCAACTGATATAAGCGGAGGAAACATTTCCGATACGCGAAAGATTATTAAAACTGTATATCTATCGCTTGAAACGATGGAGTTTGACGACGCTGTGCAGATTATCACAGATATGGTAAAAACTTTGGGCGGATACATAGAGAGTTCTAATATGAACGGCTCTACAATAAGATATGAAAGTTCAAATGAGAGATACGCTTCATATACTATGCGGATACCGTCGCAAAGATTAGATCAGTATGTAAACGATATTAAAGCAAAGTTCAACGTAACGAGTGTATCTGAATATTCATCTGACATCACCGATACTTATTATGACACCGAGGCAAGGTTGAAATCGTTATTGACGCAGGAAGAAAGATTGCTTTCAATGCTTGAAAACGCCACAGAATTAAAGTATATGCTTGAAGTCGAAAACAATCTCGCAAACGTCCGGTATCAGATCGAAAGTTATCATTCGCAGCTTAACCGTTACGACAATCAGGTTGCGATGTCAACGGTAAGTATTTCATTGAGTGAAGTTATTAAATACACATATATACCTGAAACGCCGAAAACATTCGGGCAGCAGGTCGGCAACGCCGCAAGCGCTTCGTGGAATAATTTTGTTGACGGGTTGCAGGGATTTATAATAGGTCTAATTTACGCGCTGCCGGGATTGATAATATTCGCGATATTTGTAACTGTTGTAGTGTTATTGATTATAAAAGCGAATCGCGGCAGGAAGAAGAAAATCGAAAAGATGATGAATCAAAATAATCAATAAAAAGACAGAGCTGTATGTGTACGTAGACTGTGAAATGAACCGCGAGTACGGATGCGCGTAACCGTGTAGTCCTTGTTTTTTTCTGCCGCCGTACTCACTTAAAGACTTTCATCAGAAACTATGGCTCTACATTTCCTTCCATTTCTCTTACTATCTATCTCTATTTTATTGTTCCTTAACTATAAGCCTTGACGGTTACGATTATGAGCAAAACAAAACGGCTTGAAACTTTTGTTTCAAACCGTTTCGTGGTCGGG
>WREN01000018.1 GCA_009779295.1 Oscillospiraceae bacterium
GATAAGCAGGATATTAATTTAAAGATCGTTGAGGAAGATGACGGGTTGATAGAAGCGCTAAAAAGTATAAAAATCGACTGGTCGGACGAATTACAATAAATGGAGGTTAGAAAATGGAAGATAGAGTTATAGCATCGCCGATTAAAGCGATACGTAAGCATTGCCTTGAATGTGGCGGCGGTTCATTCGCGGAAGCAAGAAATTGCCCTGCGGTAAAATGCATTTTACATCCGTACAGATTCGGCATAACGCCAAAGTCGAAACGGTATAACGCCGTGCATGGTGGTGATAAAAAATGCGACTGTAGGGCGTTAGTTTTGCTTTATATCGCGTACAAAGCACACTGGAGTAAAGATACCACCCTATCCCATTATCGCGCTTCTACGATGGAAAAACGCAGCGTAGGAGCATAGTAATAGAAAATTTAAGAGGGTTACCGTTTATATGCGGCTGCCCTCTATTTTTCATTATTTGGTTATCGAGGTACTGTTGTAATAAAGTTCATCAGGGCTTATGTCTATATCTTCATTCCATACTACCGTTCCGTATTCGACATATGCGCGATTGAACAAATCTATATCCTTCAACGGCGAAAAACAAGGCTTTCCCAATTGCTCTGACATATCATATATTTTTTGCTTCCCGTTAGTAAACGTTAGCAACAATTTATATCCGTCAAGCGGTTTAACATATTTTACCCTTATCAATTTAGGCAATGGATTTTCCGCATATACAATTCCGTCAATTTCAATCATTTTTTATTCACCTCTTTGTTAATGGCGTTATTTTATTCGGGTTCTTTCCTCTGACGGCTTCATTCCATGCACGGTATAATTCATCTTCATGCAAAGCTATCCAACCGGAAACAAGACGATATTGTTTTGACGGAAGCGATCCTACTAACATAATTCCGTCAAAATCTAATACAGCCTCATATTCGCCGTAAAACACATGGATATGAGGTTTATGATGTTGTTCGTCATCTTCGAAATACATACAAATTTTTATACCATAGAATCTGCTCAATTCCGGCATTTCATTCACCGCCCTCTTTTTCCGACACGAACTCCATAGACACGCCTAGAACCTCTTCTACGGCTTTATTTAATGCGGTACGTATAAACCCATTAATGCTTTGATTCGTCGCTGTAGCGGCTTCCTTGAGCCTCATACGTGCGCCTTTTTTCGTTTTAAATGATACAGTTTCTATATTTTCTTTGTCATACTTATCTTGCGCCGAAGTCCGTCCATTTTTTTTATTTTCTGTCATTTTATCACCTCAATAATATTATAGCATAAATATAAATACCTAGCAATGTACATAATACACAAAAATACATAGCTAAGTTTGTGAATAATACCAATTGACATACATAGCTAAGTATGATATAATAGTATCATAAAAATAAATCATAAAGGAGTAATAACAAATGTCAATCAACGAAATCACAACCAAAGCAAGGGAAGTCAAAGAACTCATCAGAATGAAGGAGGAACTCGAAGCGGAAATAACAAGTCTACAGGACGAAATCAAAGCTCACATGGGCGCAGACGAGGAAGTCACCGCCGGAGAGTATAAAATCCGCTGGACTACAGTCAAGAGCAACAGATTTGATACCACAGCGTTTAAGACGAAGTATAATGATCTGTACGATCAATTTACAAAGGAGAGTATTACCCGCAGATTCAGTATAGCATGAGAAAACCCATATCTAAACTGTGAATTTAAATACAGGTTATATGGATCGGTTGTACCGATACTCTACAAGTTAAGTATAACCGATTCGCTCTCAAAAGTCAATAGTTATTTATTGAAGCTCTAATCAAAAAATAAAATGAAGGTGTTGTATTAAATTTATGGAAACCCCAAAAGAGAAGCTATACAAAATCCTATCAGAATGTACCGTTGAAGAATTAGAAACAGTTATACTCATCATCAATTTTCGAAATAATGGCGGTACAATTGAACAATTTAACGAATGGATCGAGCAAGGTAAAGATTATATTGAAATCAAGGAATTAATGCGAAATCAAATACAACAAAGTGAGGCGTGTACATGTTAAGTCAACCGGAAACGAATAAGCAAATATGGGACACTATGGAAACGATAAACACATACATAGACAGGGTAGGAGATTTATTATTGATACTCATAGGCGATTATTTACGTCATAGCAAAATATCAGACGATGCAGAATTAACAAACAAATATATCTGCAACTACAGAGCCATCCAAACGTTAGTGGTTGCGGCTGATGACTATATAGGATTTGTACAGAGGGAAGCGGATAAGATATACAATTTATTACGTGAGGAAAAGAAGCAAGCATAAATTTATCAAGGGCGTGACAAACGTCCTTTTTTATTTTTATAATCGAATTATCTGAATCTATAAAAAGAATTCATCCGCATACATGCGGTTTCCCACGATAACGCGGGCGAAGTTATAAAACTTGCGATTTGTTGCACCATAAAAAAGGATTCTCTTACACAATTACGCGCGCGAGGGTACGGTGGTGGAAACGTTATAAATATCGCAAAAAGTTGCACATAAAAAAGGAAAATTCGCAACCGTATACACAACGGTCAAAGAGCGTTCAATGAGAATTATGGATTTTTCCGAAGTTTTCACCTTAAAAAGGGGGCAGGGGAAAAATTAGCTTAAGTCGCAGACAATTCAAGCTATCTAAAAAAATGTTAGCTATTTGTTAGCCTATTTAGGATATAATACAATAAGTGTAAACGT
Organism: Oscillospiraceae bacterium; assembly: GCA_009779295.1. Classification (GTDB taxonomy): domain Bacteria; phylum Bacillota; class Clostridia; order Oscillospirales; family CAG-272; genus WREN01. Next base: position 2,748 of record WREN01000018.1, read on the forward strand.
CAAAATTAGAGGGAATACTCCCTCTTTTTTAACTTTCTTGACCAAAACTTGACCATTTTTCTATTATGAGTAAATATCTCAAAAATATAAAGCCCTATGAAACGTGATCCCATAAGGCTTTATCGTGGTCGAAGTGACAGGATTTGAACCTGCGGCATCATGGTCCCAAACCATGCACTCTACCAACTGAGTTACACCTCGAAATCTATAATATTATATCAAGAAATAATGAATAACTAAAATAATTATTATAAACAAATTATTAATTATAAGTTCTTGACAATAATTTAATAAAATGATATTATTATAGTATTAATAAGTTTAGGTGGTTTTAATTATGATAAAAAAAGCTATTGAAACGATGACGTCGAAAAAACGCGTCAGATTGACGTTTAACCATGAAAAGACCGATAGGGTTACGATCGGATACGATACGAACGGCGGAATCCATGCCAGATTGATGCAGGCGTTAAATATTGATAACCATGAAACGTTATTACAAGCATTGGGAGTTGATTACAGAGGGATCGGTGCGCCGTACATCGGTAAACCGTTGTTCGAGGAAATACCGGACAGGCATATCAACCAGCTTGAAGGCGCGGTGATGAGATGGGTTGAGCACAAAACCGGCGGATATTGGGATTTCTGCGATTTTCCGTTAAAAGATGCGGACGACGAAGTCTTTTACAGGTTTCCGGTACCGAACGCGGATGATTTCGATTATGACGCAATGCTCGATCACGCTGAAGCTATTGGAAACGACTACGCTCTATTCGTCGGCGGCGCGGGGATTCCCGATATCATCAACTCAAACGGGCGAATAATGGGAATGGAAGACATACTCTGTCATCTTCTAACGGAATATGAGCCGGCGATAGATTTCGTGAAACGCCGCGCGGCGTTTCAATTGAAACTGATGGAACGTACGATAGATAAAATCAAGGATTATATCGATTTTATTTGGTACGGCGAAGATTTGGGAACGCAGCATACACCTTTGATCGGCTATGATCTATATCAAAAAGTGATGAAGCCTATACATAAACAGTTTTTCGATTTAGCTAACGCGTATAATTTGCCCTGTATCGTACACACATGCGGGAGTTCGAGCTGGGTTTACAACGATTTTATCGAAATGGGCGTGGCGGGAGTAGATACATTGCAGCCTGAAGCGACGAATATGTCGCCGGAATATCTGAAAAAGACATTCGGAAGTAAACTGTGCTTCAGAGGATGTTTATCGACGGCCGGTCCGCTTGCATACGGCACGGTTGATGAAACGATCGAAGACGTGAAACAAACTTTAGAAATTATGATGGACGGTTACGGTTATCATTTTGCTACGTCGCACGCGATACAAGACAACTCGCCGGTTGAGAATGTGATCGCGATGTATCAGGCGGTACACGACTTTGGAGTTTATTTATAATAAAACGTAGAAATCTATATTTTAGGAGTGTGCAAATGGAAATAAAATATAATGATTTTTTAATAAGCGACGATAAACCATTAATTCAGATTGACCGTGTATATGAACTTCTAAAAACAACATACTGGGCTGAAAAATGGATAACAAGAGAAATAGTCGTTCTATCTGTCGCAAATTCATTTTGCTTTGGGATTTATAAAGATAATGTTTTAATCGGATTTGCGAGGTGTATAACAGATTTTGCTACGATGTATTATTTGGCTGACGTAGTTATTGATGAAAATTTCAGAGGACAGGGTTTGGGGAAAGTTTTGACAAAATTTATAACGGAACACGAAATATTTTCGCCCTTATTAGGCGTAACTGAAACAAGGGACACACATGGATTATATGAAAAATATGGTTTTAAAACAAGCAATGGGTTTGCTATGAGAAAAGATCCTTCGTGATGTACCGATCAAGTTCGAGTCCAGAATAATACATCAATTCTGATAAATACTTGACAATGTTTTAATTAAATGATATTCTTATTATAAACAAATATTTAGGGGGAAAATTAAAATGAAAAAGGGGATCGCGTTTATTTTGTTGCTGGTAATGATATTGGCAGCGTGTGCTTCTAATACCGCGGAGGTTGATAAAAATATTACGGACGATTATGTGAGTACCGATACCACCGCAGACGATACGCGAATACAGAGTTCCCTGCCGAAGAATTTGAATTTTAACGGTACCGAAATCAATATGTGGTATTTTACAAAAGCTGTAGTCGATTCTGAAAGATTTCTGTATTTGCCGGGCGATTTAACTGGCGACATCGTTGACGAGGCGTTATACAGTATGAATTTAGCTGTTGAAGAACAATTGAACGTTAAATTGAATTATTACGACAACGGTCAAACGTCAAGTGAAACAGGCGCGACAGTAGTTAAGTTATTGATGGCGGACATCCAGGATTACGACATGTTTTATGTAGTTCAATGGAATACGGCGCAGTTGGTTACCAACAACGTTTTCTTAAATATATACGGAAATAAATATCTTGACCTTGAAAAACCTTGGTGGGCGAATAATTATATGCGCGAAATGGCGATAGGCAAGGAACGTATATATTTCCTGTGCGGAGACGTATCGATTGACATGATTCGCTGTATTGCCTGTACATATTTCAACAAAAAAATGTACAACGATATATTAGGCGACCCTGACGAGATGTACAATACCGTGCTTAGCGGTAAATGGACTATGGATTTAATGATGCAGTACGCTGAAACGGTTTATTCCGATTTGAACGGCGACGGTATCGTGAATGAAGGAGACAGATACGGTTATGTTGCGGGACCAATTCATACGGACGGTTTTATTTATGGCGCGGGAGTGCGGGTTACCGCCCGTGACGAAGAACATGTCCCTTATTTGGTGATGAATTCCGAACGAACAATTTCATTCACGGAAAAATTATATAAAGCGTTATATGAAACGGTAGGCGGAAGTTTTATACCGGAAAACAGTTTAAAATTCGCGACCGATTTCAAAAACGACCAAATATTGCTTTTATTCGGATATTTCTACACTTCGGAAAATTTACGCGATATGGAAATAGATTACGGAATTATTCCGTACCCGAAGTATGACGAAGCGCAGGACACTTATTTATCCGTCGTCCACGACATAGCTACGCTGATATGCCTGCCGAACAATTGCCGGAAGGTAGATGAAGTTTGCGCCGTACTTGAAGCGATGGCGTATTACAACTACTACAATGTATCGCCTAAATATTACGAAACGGCTTTGAAAACGAAATACACCCGTGATCAAGTATCGTCGCAGATTATCGATATACTGCACGCTAATAATACTACGGACATTGCTTATGTATACGGAGCAAACTTCAACCAATTGGGTTATTTGATGCGGGAAATGATTGCCGGCAAAAAGAATAATTTCGTATCGCTGTATGATTCAAAAGAGAAAACCGCGGTAACTCAAATGGATAAACTGATCGCGCAATATCTGGAGTTAGACTAATATTTTGCCGTCTGTTGAAATAACGACGATTTGCCACGGAATTAATTTACCGGAATTTTTTAAAGCGGTTTTGACGGCGTTTTCAATACCGCCGCAGCACGGAACTTCCATGCGCACGACTGTGATTGATTTAATATCGTTCAGCTTTAAGATATTCGTCAGCTTTTCCGAATAATCGACGTCGTCGAGTTTCGGGCAGCCGATGAGCGTGATTCGGTTCTTCATGAAATCATTGTGGAAATTCCCGTAAGCGTAAGCGGCGCAATCCGCCGCGACGAGCAGATTCGCGTTTTTGAAATACGGGGCTTGCTGCGGCACAAGCCTGATTTGAACCGGCCATTGATTTAATTGAGTCGTTGTAAAAACTGTGGATTCCGATTTGCTTTCATGTTTGAGAGTTTTTGAATTTGTTCCCGGACAGCCGCAATCTAATGTTTCCGGTTGTTTATAGGGGTCCGCTTCGCGTTCCTCAAACGTTATCGCCTCCGTTGGGCATACCGGCAGGCAATCGCCTAAACCGTCGCAGTAATCGTCGCGCAATAGCTTAGCTTTGCCGTCAACCATTCCGATTGCGCCTTCATGGCAGGCGGATACGCACAATTCGCAGCCGTTGCATTTGTCTTCATCGATTTTAATAACTTTTCTGAGCATAATTATTACCTCCAAATTTTTTTATGTCAATAGTATAATCCAATTTCTCCAACAAATCGGTTGTAAAAACAACGGAAGTGAAAAATAATGCAAAAAAAATTTGATATTATTAAACAAAACTCGTTATGGAACGGTATAGATCTCAATGAGTTTGAAAAAATGCTCCAATGTATGGAAACTAATACGCGCCGGTATAAAAAGGGCGAAATAATTTTATTAACCGGCGATCCGATAAATTATATCGGGTTGATTATATCCGGCGGCGTAAAAATTATCAAAGAGGATATATACGGGAACATTACGATCATTACCGAACTTAGCGTTTCCGAATTTTTCGGCGAAGTTCTCGTCTGCGCCGGAATCAAAAACAGCCCAATTACCGTTGAATCGTCGGATGAAACCGAAATTTTGTTTATAAATTACAGGAAAATTATCACCACGTGCGCATCTGCGTGCAGTTTTCATTCGAAATTGATCGAAAATATGCTCGGTATCATCGCAAACAAGAACCTGATGTTGAATCAAAAGATTGAAATATTATCCAAACGCACGATCCGTGATAAACTATTAATCTTTTTCGGTTCAAAAAGGGATAAAAAATTCACAATACCGTATAACCGCGAGGAACTGGCGCAGTATCTTTGCGTTGACAGGAGCGCGCTGTCCAACGAATTGTGCAAAATGAGAGACGAGGGGCTTATTAAATTCCGCAAAAATGAATTTGAAATTTTAGGAGAAATAAAAGATGAGTAAATTAATATACATCGCACTGTCAATTATTACGTTTTCCGTATTGATGACGCTCGGTATCAGTATTATCGCAAGCGCCGGAAACGATGAGAAGACGCCGATGTACAAAACGCGCAGCATACTCTATCCGGCGAATTATGCTGAAATCATAAGGAAAAATGCAAAAGAAGAATGGGCGAAGCCGATTTACGATCGGATTATGAAAGACGTTGCGCCTTACGAAAATCTGTCGTATGATGAGTTGTGGGAAATGATGTTTCCTCACACGATTCAGAAACGCGAACTGATGGTCAGCGCATACGGCAACTGTCCGGTTTGCCATGAGCCGAATCAAATTTATGCTTGGCTTTCCGATCCGGTTACATATCCGTGGAAGATGCAATGCCCGCACTGTTTGGAACTCTTTCCGAAGAACGATTTCAAAGCGTTCTACGACAGCGGAATTGACCCGGTGACAGGAATTTATCAGCGTGAATTGGCTGATGAGAGTCTGCTTTACAACGGGGAATGTAAAGCGGCGGGACCGGATTCTAACGGCAACTGCAAACACGGCAATCCATACGATCACTGCGGTTTTTGTGTAGACGACGGCACCGGTTATTTAGGAACAGATATAAACGGCAAACCTTACCGCTGGTATTTCATCGGATGTTATCTGTACAGAGGGCAATGGATGATGTACGTGTTAGATTCGATAAACTGCCTTGCCGGCGCGTACATGGTGACAGGCGAAGTTGAATACGCCCGCAAAGCGGCGATCGTTATCGACAGGATCGCAGATTTATACCCCGATTTCAACTACAAGACACAAGGGTTGGTATACGAAAAGAACACGTCCGACGGTTATGTTACATATTCGATCGATTCAATATCCGATTCGCGGTTCCTCGCCGAAGCCTACGATATGATCTTTGACGGTATCAAAGGCGACCGGATTCTGGTGGATTTTTTAAGCGGCAAGGCGAAACAATATCCGGAAGGTATCGCGCCTAAAGATACGTTTGAAGACGTTCAGCGCAATATTGAGGAGCGGATTTTGCTCGAATCGATAAATCACCCCGCGAAACTTCACTCCAATTATCCGCGCGTTGACATCGGAATCGCGATCATGAAGTGCGTGTTGGATTTGCCGGGCGCGAAGGAAAGCGTTGAGGAGGTCTTGGGCGGCATCATTAAAACGAATACGGGCGTTGACGGATTAAGCGGCGAAAAGGGATTGACTAATTACTCGGCGTTTGCCGTGCAGGCTATCGCGCCGATGATTGCCAAGTTCACGGCAATCGACGAAAACCTGCTTGCGAATCTGCTTAAAAAATACCCCTCGCTTTATGATACCTATCGTTTTTACGCCGATTTGTGGTACGACGGCGAACGTTACCCTCATCAGGGCGACGGAGGCTGGTACGGTGAAAAGAATCTGCTTTACGGAGCGGTAACTACTTCGCAGCAGGGTATCAAGGCTTTATGGGAACTTGCGCTGTCGCCGTCGTTGTATTCCTATTTATGGGATTTATATAAAATTACAGGCGATACTATGTTCGTAAAAATTATGTACATCAACAACGGCAGAAAAGTTGACGGATTACCGCATGACATCATGCGTGACGATTCGGCGGAAATACAGCGGGAAATCGCGGAAATTATTGCCCGTGAGGGAACCGAATTTTACAGCGGCAACGTGAACAAGCAAAACTGGGGCATCGCCATGCTGCGTTCCAACGAACAGAACAGCGGGCCTGCCGTATGGCTAAACTATCAGTCTGTCGGCCCTCACGGTCATTACGACGCGTTGAATTTGGGAATGTTCGCGTATGGTTTTGATCTCATGCCCGATCAAGGTTATCCTCCGGTCGGTTACGAAGGCGCGTGGGGTTCGCCGCAAGCCCTCTTTAACATTGAGACATGGTCGCACAACCACGTTGTGGTGAATAAAAGGAACGAAAACCCTTCGTTAGGTAAAACCACCCTTTGGGCTGACGGTAAAGTTTTCAGCGCAATCCGTGTTGACCAGGAAAGAGCTTACGGTGCTACCAGCCGTTATGAGCGAACGGTCGCGCTGATCGATATCGACGGCAAAAACGCTTATGCATTGGATTTATTCCGCGTCAGCGGCGGAAGCGAACACATAAAACTCATGGCTTCAATGCCGGGCAAAGTTACTACTACAGGTTTGAATTTAAATCCTGCCGCTTTTCTGAGCGATTTGAAAAATTTAGCTCCACTGGTTAGCAACGAAAAGACAGACGCAAATCCTGCTGTTGGTTTTACCGTGGATTGGAACGTCGAAGATCTGCCTGCGCCGTATAATTACAACAACGGCACGGACGTCCATTTGAAGTATACGGACTTAACAACAGATGTAACCGTGAACATCTTCGACGCCTGGACTAATTACGGCAATTATAATACCGCTACGGAAGAAACAATCACAACCCGGCTTGCGGTGATACGCACGGGAACGGATCTGGAAAGCACGTTTTTGGGAATAATCGAGCCGTATAAAGGAACTTCAAACATTGCAGAAATCAAACGTTTGACTTTGACCGATGAGAACGGCAATGTGCTTCCGGATACATATGCGGCGGTTGAAGTTACGCTGGCAAACGGCTGTACCGACATTATTGTTGCGGCTGACCCTCTGCTTTTTAAAGACGGCGACGTTATGATCGTCGGGGATATTAAAGTATCGAGCGAGCTGGCGTTTTTGAGATTCACTCCGGACAATGAACTCAAACGCGTCGCTGTTTACGGCGGAAGGGTTGATATCGATGGAGGAGGACATATTGCGAACGGTTATCGTGAGGAAATATTAATTATCGATGAAATCGAAACAATCGAAATTCTTGAATATGAAAATGAAATCGAAACAGAAACAGAACAGCCGGTCAATATTTTAAACCTACTTTGGATAGGTCTGGGAGTAATAGCCGCCGGACTGATAGCGTTGGGAACGGTATTACTCTTAAAAAAGAAAAAACAGGCGTGAATTATAATATGTTTGGGAGTACAGGCTTTCCATGAAGTCTGTACTCCCTTAGTAAGTGTCCTTTTAAATTCTAATTTTAATTCTCCAGCGCTAAATATGTTGATAGTTGTTCCGTTAAAATTTTCGTAACAGGTCGTCAACGATGTGCGAATTTTTTATTATTATGTAAAATATTAAAAGATACGTAACATTTTTATATATGAACATGTGATATGATTATATTAAGTATTGTGAATTTTTACAAAATGTTAAAACCGAGTATAAGATGGTATTGTATAATATATAATATATTATCCTGGAGTGATTATATGTGTTCGGTTATATAAAACCGTTGGTGCCTGAGTTGAGAGTTAAGGAGCATGAATTGTATAAGAGCGTATACTGCGGGTTGTGCCGGTGTTTGGGACGTGTCCGGCGCATGACGTTGAATTACGACATTGTTTTCTTGGCGTTAATCAGAATGGCGTTGACAGGCGATAAATTAGAAATTAAACCCAAGCGGTGTTTTGTACATCCGTTTAAGAAACGTCCTTCGCTCGTTCCGAATGAAACGTTGAGATACTGTGCGAAAGCAAGCGCTCTTTTAACTTATTATAAAATCGCGGACAATGTTAAAGACAGCAAAGGGTTAAAAAAGTTATTCGCGGTAATTTCGCTTATAATTTTTAGAATATTTAAGAAAAATATTGACGGTCTCGATACGGAAGTTATTAGTTATTTAAACGAACTTGATATACTTGAAAAAGCGCAAACCCAATCCGTTGACGCTCCTGCGGAAATATTCGGCAAATTGCTCGCCGCCGTGTTTGCGCACGGTCTTGAAATCGATCAAAACAAGCGCATAGCATACGAAATCGGATTGCACGTCGGGAGATGGATATATATTACCGACGCGGTTCATGATTTTGAACAGGATAAAAAACACGGAACGTATAACCCATTGACAGATATAAATAAAGATATTATCTCAACCGCGCTGACACTGGAACTGACGCACGTAGAAAAAGCAATTGATCTGATAAACATAAACGAAAAATCTATCGAAAACCTGATAAAAAATATAATTTACTTAGGTATGGCAAAGGAGTCAAGCTATGGTCGATCCGTATAAGGTTCTTGGCGTATCGCGCGAAGCGACCGATGAGGAAGTTAAAAAAGCATATTATGAAATGGTGAAGAAATATCATCCTGATAATTATATGAACAACCCGTTATCCGATCTTGTTCAGGAAAAAATGAAGGAAATCAATGAAGCATACGATGAGATTCAAAAACAGCGGGCGGAAGTTTCACGTTATAATTACAATAACGGCGACGATGACGGGAGTTCAGCATATACGGGCGAATATATCCACATTCGCGAGTTGATAAATAACGGCAATTTTTCCGATGCCGATATAATGTTAGATTCTATAATCCAAAGCGACCGTAATGCCGAATGGAATTTTCTCAAGGGATGCGTTTTAACTCAGCGGGGCTGGTATTTTGACGCGCAAAAATATTTCGAAACAGCGTGTTACCTCGACCCGAACAACACGGAATACCGCACCGCGCTCAACAATATCCGGAACAGCGCGTCGCAGTACGGCAGAGGGTACCGCACAACAAATTACGGCGGTAACGGAAACACCGGTTGTTCGGCTTGTGATATATGCGCGGGTCTTATATGCGCGGATTGTATGTGCGAGTGTTGCGGCGGCGATTTGATCCGCTGCTGTTGATGTTATGAAAAAAAATAATTCTAAAACCAAAAAATTAATATTATCGGCGGTATTGAGCGCGTTATCAGTAGTAATCATGTATATAGGATGTTTAACTCCGCTTGATTTAACGTTAGTCGTCGTGGCTTCAATGGCTGTAATTTTCGCTGTAATTGAATTAAACGGCAAATTCCCGTTTCTCATATATGTTGTGACTTCGGTATTATCTGTATTATTGCTTCCGAACAAAGAGACGGCGCTGATATACGCGATGTTCGCCGGATTTTATCCGATGTGCAAGGCATATTTCGAGAGATTAAACTATATAATTGCTTGGATATTAAAATTCAGCTTGTTCAATACATGTTTACTTTTAATAATCACAGTATCGTTTTATATCCTGCACCTTGAAGATACGGGGCTTGAAATGAAAATCATTGTGATATTGCTCGGCAATGTGACGTTTTTATTGTACGACATAGCGTTTTCGAAGTTAATAATCGTTTACATGGTTAAATTAAGGGCAATGTTTAAATTAAAAAATTATTTTGAGGATTGATAAAAAATTATGATAAGAAGCATGACGGCTTACGGGCGCGCGGAATCAAGTTTGGAAAACAAAAATATTATCGTAGAGATAAAAAGCGTAAACAACAGATATTTTGACTGCAACATAAAAATCTCGCGGATGTACGGTTTTCTGGAGGAAAAAATCAAATCGTACATACAGGCGAACGGAATCTCGCGCGGTAAAGTCGATGTGTATGTGAACATCAACGTTCTTGAGGCAGTCGGCACAGAGATATTGCTGGATCAGGCATACGCGGAAAACTATATTAACGCTTTATTTAAATTGCGGGATATTTTCGGATTGAAAGATGATATAAGCGTTATGAGCGTAGCGCAGAACCGTGATATTTTTAATATCATCAAGCCGGAAGAAGATACCGAACGGGATTGGCAGGATTTGCTTCCGACACTCAACGCCTCGCTTGAGCAGTATAATCAGATGAGATCCGACGAAGGCGATAATATGCAAAAAGATATTATCTTTAAAATAGAAAAGATTAAAGAATTATCGAAAATTATTTCGGAAAATTCAGGCGTCGGCGCTGAGAATTACCGTTTAAAACTCGAAACGAAACTCACGCAAACATTGGCGGATTTAAATATTGAAATCGACAGCGCGAGAATTTTGACGGAATGTGCTTTATATGCCGACCGCACAGCTATAGATGAGGAGCTCGTGCGGCTGAACAGCCATTTTGACGCTTTCGACAAAATGATGAAATCCAGAGAACCAATAGGGCGCAAACTTGACTTTCTTGTGCAGGAAATCAACCGTGAAGTGAACACAATCGGCTCAAAAGCGAACGAATACGGCATAATTTCGCATGTAATTGAGATCAAAAGTGAGCTTGAAAAGATCAGAGAACAGATACAAAACATCGAATGAGGGACAAATTAACATGAAATTTATTAACGTAGGATTTGGGAATATGGTATCCGCCGGGCGTATAGTGACGCTCGCGGGCCCGGAATCCGCTCCGGTTAAGCGGCTTGTACAGGACGCCAAAGACGCGGGGCGCGTCATTGACGTGACGTGCGGCAGGCGTACAAGAGCGGTTATAATCATGGACAGCGACCATGTCGTGCTGTCCGCCATACAAACCGAAACGATTTCAAACCGTCTTAACGGGAATGAAAACAATGCAAACGACGATGAATGAAGGATTGCTTGTAGTAATTTCCGGTCCGGCGGGAAGCGGTAAAAGCACGGTTATTAACAATATTATAAGTAATGCATCTGAATTTGTGTATTCCGTATCTGTTACGACCAGAGAACCCCGCGAAGGAGAGATACACGGCAAGCATTATTATTTTATTGATGTTGATAATTATAAGAAGCGCATTGAATTGGACGATTTTCTGGAATACGAAGAATATGCCGGGAATTATTACGGGACGCCCAAGTCCGATATTATGAACCATTTAGCCGAAGGCAGGAACGTTATACTTGAAATCGAAGTAAAAGGCGCGATGAATATAAAAAGTAAATATCCCGACGCGGTTTTGATATTCTTACTGCCGCCGGATTACAGGACACTTGAGAAACGTTTGCGCAAAAGGGGCAGCGAAAGCGAAGAGAAAATCCTCAAACGGCTTGAAATCGCCAAATGGGAGTTCGAATATTATTACAAATATGATTATTTGGTAGTAAACAATCACCCGGAAACCGCCGCCGGTGAGATTTTAAATATCGTCAAAACAGAAAAACTGCGTATAAAACGCAATAATATATTTTATGAAAATTTTTATAATTTAGGAGATAAAACATGATTTACCCGCCGATAGAAGAATTAACACAGGGAAGCAAACACAACCGCTATACGTTAGTCATCGCGACAGCTAAATGCGCGCGTCTCGTTACGGACGAATACGTGAATCAGCGCGAAATGGCAGAAAAGCTGCTCGCCAATAAAGAAACAGACAGAAGTCTTGTGTCAATGATAAAAAGAGAATTCCGCGATGAAAAAGCGGTCAAAAGCGCAATAAACAAATTGTATCAGGGGGAATTTAAAGTCGTTGACCCCAATACGAATACCAGTTATACTTTAGGTTCGAATTACCAAATCGACGAATTAGAATTAGTTAAAGTTAATTTTTAGAAAGCTATGCTTATGGAAACGGGAATGATAGCAAGGGTATATCTGCTTGATGTACCTTATCATATTGATAAAACATACGATTATTTTATTCCGACGCACCTCCGCGGGAGTATCGTACCCGGATGTTTTGTCATAGTGCCGTTCGGCGGAGGGAATACCAAACAGCCGGCTCTGGTGACGGAAGTATTGGACGAGGGCGATTACTCACCGCACAAAATCAAGCCGGTGTTTTCATTGTTCAAGCTCTCGGAAGATATTATTTTGAACGGCGAGCTTTTGAAGTTGTGTATATTTATGAAAGAATATACATTCTGCACGGTCGGCGACGCGATAAAATCTATCCTGCCTGGCTCGCTGTTTACAAAGTACAACGAAATATACAGTATCGCCGCGCCGTTGAAAAATAATATCACGCCCGACGCGCTTATTATTTACAACTATATCGAAAATATGGGCAGCGTGAGTCTTGCGCGGATAAAAAGCGATCACGGCAATAAAGCGCAGAAGGCGTTGAATAAACTTCTCGAAGCAGGGCTTGTTAATTGTGAGCTTGAATTCGGCTCAAGCTATAATAAAACCGAAACTTACGCTACATTAATAATCGATGAAGTTCCCAAGCTCGGAGTTAAACAAGCCAAAGCAGTAGAATATTTGCGCGAAAACGGTCGGACGAATGTTACGGTTTTGAAAGAAATTTTATCCGTTACGACAGCGACGTTAAAGTCGCTGGAGGAGAAGGGAATAATCACGCTCGAAACGGTTGACACCTACCGCGACCCGTATAAAA
>WREN01000019.1 GCA_009779295.1 Oscillospiraceae bacterium
CCGACGCAGGGTTTATTCTTAGCGAACGCCAAACCTTTCACAATTGAAATACCGATACGCACGCCTGTAAACGATCCCGGTCCCGATGAACACGCGAACAAATCCACATCGCCGATATTCATTTTCGCGTTCAGCAACAGATTTTCGAGCATCGGGAGCATTGTTTCACTGTGCGTCAATTTGGTGTTCAAAGTGTACAATCCGATCAGCTTTCTGTCGTCGGTCAGCGCCGCAGAAGCCGTGACGGCAGTCGAATCTAACGCCAGTATTATCATGCGGAAATCCTTTCTATCGTTATCAGTCTTTCATCAATGTCGACTTTTTCAATCGTCACTTTATAATACGTTTCCGGCAAAGCGTATTCGATGTTCTCGCTCCACTCAACGACAATAATATCCGGCGGCGCGAAATCGAAAAAGCCGATCGAATACAAATCGTCCTCGTTTGTAATCCGATACATATCGAAATGACAAATACGCTTGTTGTTATCCGAATAAATGTTTAAAAATTTATACGTCGGGCTTTGAACATACGCGTTCGGGAGAATGCTTTCCGCGATTCCCTTCACAAACGCGGTTTTACCCGCGCCTAAATCGCCGTACAAAGCGATGAATTCGCCGTCCGCAATCGCGCTGCCGAATTGTTTACCGAGTTCGATGGTTTCATCGACGCTTTTTGTATTAAAACAATCCTGTGATATTTCCATTGTCATCAACGTCGATATTATACGCCGCAGGCAGTTTCGGCAATCCCGGCATAGTCATTATTGTACCTGTCAGCACGACGATAAATCCCGCGCCCGCCGATAATTTTATATCGCGCACGTTCAAATCATAACCTGTCGGCAATCCGAGTTTCAACGGGTCGTCAGAAAGCGAATATTGCGTCTTAGCCATACAAACAGGAAATTTTTTGTATTTTTCGTTGAGCGATTCGATTTGCTTCAACGATGCCAAAGCGGTTGCGTCGTATTTCACACCGGATGCCCGATAGATTTGCGTAGCGATTGTTTCGATTTTTTCGGTGATTGACAAATCCGCGTCATATAAAAACTTGAAATTATTCTCTTTTTCACAGACCGCAACGACTTTCTGCGCGAGGTCAACGCCGCCCTCGCCGCCTTTCGCGAATACTTCCGATAACGCCATATCCACGTCCAAACTTGAACAAACGCCGCGAATAAAATCAATCTCTGCGTCTGTATCACTATCGAAACGATTCAAAGCCACGACAACAGGCAAGCCGAATTTTTTGAGATTCGCAATATGAGCCATTAAATTATCTGTACCCTTTTTCAACGCGTCGCGGTTTTCTTCTTTCAGATTCTCTTTGCTTACTCCGCCGTTGTATTTCAGCGCGCGCAAAGTTGCGACCAAAACCACCGCAGACGGTCTCAAACCCGCCATGCGGCATTTTATATCGAAAAATTTTTCCGCGCCCAGATCGGCTCCGAAGCCCGCTTCCGTCACCGCGTAATCCGCGAGCTTCAACGCCAGTTTTGTTGCCTTGATGGAGTTGCACCCGTGCGCGATGTTCGCGAACGGTCCGCCGTGAATCAACGCGGGCGTGTTCTCCGTCGTCTGCACTAAATTCGGCTTCAACGCGTCCTTCAGCAAAGCCGCCATCGCGCCGTGCGCCTGCAAATCACGGCAGTATACCGGATCGTTGTTGTTTTTGTAAGCGACTAAAATATTTCCGAGACGCTCTTTTAAATCTGCAATCGACGACGATAAGCACAGTATAGCCATGACTTCGCTCGCTACCGTTATCATGAAGTGATCCTCGCGCGGTATACCGTCCACTTTTGACCCAAGTCCTACGATTATATTACGCAGCGCGCGGTCGTTCATATCCATTACACGTGTGAACAATATGCGCCGCTGGTCGATGCCTAACTCATTTCCCTGCTGCAAATGGTTGTCGATTATAGCGCACAGCAAATTGTTCGCCGATGTTATCGCGTGAAAATCGCCCGTGAAATGCAGATTGATGTCCTCCATCGGCAGCACCTGCGAATAACCGCCGCCGGCGGCTCCGCCTTTCATGCCGAACACAGGACCAAGCGACGGTTCGCGCAACGCGATTATCGATTTTTTGCCAATTTTCGCCAATGCCTGTCCAAGACCGACCGTTGTTGTAGTCTTCCCTTCACCGGCGGGCGTAGGATTTATTGCCGTAACGAGAATCAATTTGCCGTCAGGCTTATATTCATTTCGTTTTATAAAACCGTCGGTTATTTTCGCTTTATACTTGCCGTATAATTCCAATTCATCATCTAAAATGCCCAGTTTCTGGGCAATTTCGTTTATTGGTTTCATGTTTGCGCTCTGCGCGATTTCAATATCAGTTTTCATATTATTTTTTATTTTCTAAATCCGCGATCAATTTCACACGGATTTCATGCCTCCCGCCTTCAAATTCAGTTTTTAAAAATAATTCCGTTATATCCAAAGCAAGCCCGGTTCCGATTACGCGTCCGCCCATACAGAGAACATTGGCGTCGTTGTGCATACGCGTCATACGCGCGCTGAATGTATCAGAACAGCATGCAGCACGGATTCCCTTATGTTTGTTTGCCGCCATACTCATGCCTATACCTGTGCCGCATATCAATATGCCGCAGTCGGCTTGATTGTTTTGCAAGGCTTCGCAAACCATATGAGCGTAATCCGGATAGTTCACGGATTCCGTATTATATGACCCGAAGTCAATATATTGAATATTGTTTGATGTTAAATATTTTATAATTTCCCTTTTTAAATCGTAACCGCCGTGGTCGCACCCTATCGCTATAACATTAAATAAATGCTTCATGATAATTTTTCCTTGATAATTTTTAAAATCTCATCTTTTTCTTCTTCGGTGATCCCTTTATCGTTTATCAAAGTCGCGACAAACTGCGAGGGTGAATCATCAAAAATTCTTGATATGAACGAGTGCATTTCATCTTGTACACATTCGTCTTTGGATATAGCCGCGGTATATCTGTATACGCCTGTATTAGTATTTGCCTTTACCGCGCCTTTGCCTATAAGCCGAACGATCAATGTCCTTATTGTCGTATAGCTCCATTTTTTGGTTAAACTCAATTCCTTAACAATATCTCCCAACGGGAATCCGTTTTCGGAATTACCATGCCATAATATTTTCATAATTTCCCATTCCGCTTCGGATATTTTGATTTTTCTTGCTTTCATGTAATCTACATCTCCTTTTTATATAATTTTGAGTTACATTAGTAATTATAGTATACTACATGTATAATTATCTGTCAAGTAAAAAAATAATTTTTATTAAAAATATTTACATATTTTTAATTTCATGATATAATATTGATAAATTTTATAATAAGTGAGGAAAAACTATGTTTATTGATATCCATGCCCATGCCTACAGGAAAACACCGCCGTTTGTATGTCCGTTCTGCACTGCGGAACAATTATTGGAAGTTTATGATAAAAAAGGAATCGATATAGGGGTTGTGCTTCCTATCGTGAGCCCTGAAATTTATTTCCCGCAAGCCAATGAAGATATATTGGATATGGCGGCGCAATATCCGGACAGATTAGTACCGTTCTGCAACATCGACCCGCGTCTGCTGACGAACAGCCCGAACGCCCCGCTCGATAAGGTTTTGCAGTATTATAAGGACCAGGGCTGCAAAGGATTGGGCGAAGTAATGCCGAATATGGAATTGATGAATCCTTTGGTGCAAAATTTATTCAGACACGCCGAAACGGTCGGTATGCCTGTAATTTATGACGGTTCCGATACGAAGACAGGAAATTTCGGATTATACGACGATCCTGGATTGCCGCAGCTTGAACATACGTTACAATCTTTCCCGAATTTATTTATCTTAGGGCACGGACCTGTTTTCTGGTCGGAAATAGCTAAACTGGAAACCCCCGGTGAGCGCGCTTATTTCTTCAGTATTAAAGGCTACCAAACCGGAAGAGTGCCGAATCATCCGATAAAAGAAGAAGGCGTCGTGCCGAAACTGTTGCGCCGTTATCCGAATTTGGGGTGTGATTTATCCGATTTCACCGCACACAACGCGATGATCCGCGATCCGGAATATACGTTTAAGTTTTTGGATGAATTCCAGGACAGAATCTATTTCGGTACCGATTATGTTTCGCCGACCATGCCTTCAACGCTGATCGACCAACTCAGAGAATGGCACAATATGGGCAAGATCAGCGACACTGTTTTCAATAAAATTTCACATCAGAATGCGATAAAGTTATTAGGGTTGTAAAATGTTTATCGATATTCACGCGCACGCTTACAGGAAACCGCCGTGCGGCTGGTCGTTCTGCAACGCTGAACAATTGATTGAAGTTTACGACAAAATGGGAATAGATATGGGTGCTGTGCTTCCGATTGTCAGCCCGGAAATATATTTCCCGCAGACGAATGAGGATATTCTGGATATGGCCGCACAATACCCGGACAGGCTCATTCCGTTCTGCAACATCGACCCGCGTCTGCTGACGAACAGTCCAAACGCGCCGCTCGATAAGGTTTTGCGGTATTACAAAGATCAAGGCTGCAAAGGTTTAGGCGAAGTAATGCCGAACATGGCATTGATGGATCCGTTGGTGCAGAATTTATTACGTCACGCCGAAACGGTCGGATTGCCTGTGATTTTTGACGGTTGCGTTCAATATCCCGGCGATTTCGGGTTGTATGACGACTCCGGTTTGCCGCAGCTTGAACATACGCTTCAGACGTTTCCTGATTTGACGATTTTAGGTCACGGACCTGTCTTTTGGTCGGAATTGGGTAATCTGCAAACAGTCGGCGAACGCGCTTCCTTTTTCAGTGTTAAAGGACATCAAATCCCTAACCGTTCAAAACACCGTATCAATGAAGAAGGCGTTGTACCTATATTAATGCGACGCTATCCGAATCTGGGCTGCGATTTGTCCGACGGCAACGGATATAACGCAATGGTTCGCGACCCTGAGTACACGTTTAAATTTTTGGACGAGTTTCAGGACAGAATCTATTTCGGAACTGATATTCTCTCCCCGACGCACAATCTGCCGTTGATTGATCAATTACACGAATGGCACAATATGGGGAAAATAAACGACACAATATTTAATAAAATTTCGCACCAAAACGCGATAAGATTGTTGAGGTTATAATTATGTTTATAGATATTCACGCTCACGCTTACAGAAAAGCACCGTACGGCTGGTCGATTTGCAACGCCGAACAATTACTTGCGTCATATGACAAAATGGGAATAGACATGGGCGCTATCCTTCCGATAGTAAGCCCGGAGATTTATTTTCCGCAAACGAACGAGGATATTTTAGATATGGCTGAGCAATATCCGGAAAGATTGATACCGTTTTGCAATATTGACCCGCGTCTGCTGACGAACAGTCCCAACGCTCCGCTTGAAATGGTTTTGCAGTATTACAAAGACCAAGGTTGTAAAGGATTAGGCGAAGTCATGCCGAACATGGCGTTGATGAATCCACTCATACAGAATTTATTTATGCACGCCGAAACGGTTGGACTGCCTGTCATTTACGACGGATCCGACCAATTGACCGGAGATTTCGGGTTGTATGACGATCCGGGTTTGCCGCAGCTTGAACATACGCTCCAAGCGTTTCCGAATCTGATCATATTAGGTCACGGACCGGTTTTCTGGTCGGAGATAGCAAAACTTGAATCGCCCGCCGAACGTTCGTATTTCTTCTCCATAAAAGGTCACCAAATCGGTTATTGTCCGGATCATCCCGTTAAAGAAGAGGGCGTCGTGTCGAAATTACTGCGCCGCTATCCGAATTTGGGGTGTGATTTATCGGACGGTACCGCTTATAACGCGATGGTTCGAGACCCTGAGTATACGTTTAAATTCATGGATGAATTTCAGGACAGAATGTATTTCGGTACGGATATTCTCGGACCGTCAACGGAGAATCAAATGCTTTTGAAACTTTGCGAATGGCGCAACATGGGCAAAATCAACGAAACGATATTCAGGAAAATCTCGCACGAAAACGCGGTTAAGTTGCTGAAGTTATGAGTTGGTATAAAGCGAATCTGCATTGTCATATTCAAAATAAAGAGTTGTTCAAATCGCACGGATATAATATTGTCGCGTTTACGGATCGTAAACTTAATTATTACGATGAGTTTAACGACGATGAGTTTTTAGCGCTTCCAGGGCTTGAAGAAAAAAGAATGATTGATCCGGCAACGCGCAAAATATATCATTTCAATTGTTTCCCGAAACATCGGAACGTTAAAGAAGTTGAATTGCCGCCTGAGATTGAGTACAGTCTCGAAAACGCAAATAAAGTAATTAAATCATACGTTGACGCGGATTATCTGGTGATGTACAACCATCCGGTCGCTTCGTTCCACGAATCGTGGGAGGCTTTGGGACTTGAAGGTATTTTCGCGATGGAGATTTACACCAACGTCGTGGAAGTTATAAACCGCACGGGCTGGTCGGACATTTACTATGATATGATGCTGCGCAACGGGCATAAACTCTGGGCGATTGCGGCTGATGACAGTCAAAGAGAAAATTCTTTTGATACACCGTACAATCATTATTTCGGCGGATTCGTGATGATTAACGCACCCGCGCTGAATCATGCGAATGTTATCTCCGCGCTCGAAAAGGGTGACTTTTATTCGTGCGTCGGTAAGAACGGTATCGCGCCGCAAATACATGATATGCACATTAAGGATAATATCTTCTACGCGGATTTCTCCCCGGTGAAAGCCGTTTATCTGAAAAATTCGTATTGGAAATGTCCGCATAAGTTGTCGTTTCATGACGATATTACGCATGTTGAGTTTGAGATCGAAAACACGTGGAAATATGTGCGGTTGGAGATAACGGATTCGAATGGGTATCGGGCGATGGGGAATCCATATTATTTGCAAATGCAGGGGCGGTTATAAACCGCCCTTATTATTTCGCATATTTTTCCGCGAGTTCAACTCCGTAATTTACATATGTAATTAAATTATCTATGAATTTTTCTGTAGGATTCAAATATTCCATGTATCCGGTTGAGGGGCATAGTATGAATCGTTTATAAGCAGACCCGACTCTAACAGTATTATCAAGGAAATTGCATATGTAATCTTTGTCTTTGTATAGTAAATCTGCAATTTCGATATTTCCTTCAAGTGTTATTCTTCCGGCGGCGGCTTCAACCGCTTCCTCTATCGTGCAATCGCCCGCCGGAGGAGGTTCGATCGGATTTAATACGTCAACTCCCATATCTGCGAAACGCGGTATCAACTTCCCTACTTTATTATGGCAATGTACCCATACATAACCGCCCGCGTTTTTGATTATATCGTGATTTTTTTTGTCGATATCAAAACAGTATTTTTCAAATATATCATAAGAAACAAGCGGAGGAATGAACAGTTCCGGCCCTACATACGCAAACACAAACGGACCGTATTTACCGATTCCCGCGTCGATAATATCTTTTATATGATCGTTCAATCTCTTGCCGAAAACTGATACAACTTCGTACATAAGTTCAGGTTCGTCATACAATAAATAACCGAGCAATTCTGAACCCATCAAATTATATAACATATACGCTGGATGTGTTATTCCTATATGCGTGATACCGGTATCGCCCATTTCTGCAAGCTTATCTTCGTAATGTGATAAGTCGGTTATCGGGTAAGGTTCATAATCAAGCATTAATATCTTTTTTAAATCGTCCGCATCTTTGATGAAATATTCCGTCGTTAAACCCGCATACGCTTTAGTAGGCGATAAATAAGTACTTTGCAAATCGCCGCCCGGCGTGTGCATGACGGTAATGTGCGCGTTCCAATCATCACTATGCTTTTCCACACGGCCGCTGTAGACATTTTCCGTCTTTGTGCCGTGATAAATATTAAAAGGAAACCCTGTACTTCCGAATAAATCTGTTTTTTCTATCGCAAGGTCGTAAATTCTTTGATAATCGGGATGCAGTAATTTTTGATTTTTCGTTAAAGCCCATAATTTAACCGGTATACGGTCAGGATCCTCACCTTTGTGTACAGCCCATAAACGTTCTTTGCGTGTCATTTTTATATCTCCTTATTAATTAATTTTAAATTCCTGCGTATCAAGATTGATTTCCACCGTGCTGCCGTCGGCGTAGACAGCGCGTTGATGGCGGTAATTGCCGTCGATAAATTCGTGGCTCACCATTTCCAACAATGCTACTTTTTCGTGAAGTTTCAACGCAACTTTGCCGCGTTCGATAATTTCCGGCTTTTCATGCGCGCTGTAATAAATCGTTCCTCCGCATAATAATCCCCACAGGAACGCCGAATCGTTATGGGCAATCCCCCAGCCGCCGAGCCCGCCGTTTACGCCGAACCACGGCACGATAACACATTCGTGATACACGAGATTGAACAATGGAATCGATATTCCCGCCGCTTCCACAACGCCGTCAACATGTCGTATCGCAAACGGAGCGTGATGGCACAACGCTATCGCCGGCAAAATCGTATCAGTAACTTCTTCGCTGCTCGCGATAATTCCCTGTGAAGTCAGATATTCCAAGCAATCTCTGCGGTACTGCGCGCATTGTTCGCGTGACATGCGGTGATTCTCGTTGAAACATTCGTCAAGCTCCACGACCGCGAACACGTCGAGATACGAACCTTCGATGACGATTCCAAGTTCCTTGAATGTAGTATAATTCCGCTTTACATAATCGCGCGCCAAATCGGCGCACAGGAAAGTATGCTTTCCTCCGTACCAAATGGAACAAAACGGATAGCTGCCGTCGGCGTTTTGAGTACCGTTCTCGAGCGAAAAACTTTCACCGTCGTAATAATAATCGCGGTATTGATCGTGTATTCCGAAAATATAACCTAATTCGCGAGCAGTCTCGGACAGCCGTTTCATTCCTTCGGCGCCGCCCGCCGCTTCATTAACAGGGAACACGTCCGGGTGCAAATTATCGTAACCGTGCGCGCCCCAGCCGTCGTAATGCAGATACGCGCGATCGACGCCGTTCTCCTTGAGCTTTTTCAACAATTCGCCGCGCGAATCAAACGTGTTGTAATGGTCATTCTTTTCGGGTTCATCTTTGTGATAATAGTTTGAATCCGGGCTGATATGAATCGCTATTCCATCGTGAACGATAGGCGTTCCGATGAGTTTCGCGACGTTCGGATTGCGGGCGATTTTTTCTTTCAGCGTAACAAATTTTCCTGCTTCGATTAAATACTTTCGGTAAATTTTACACAAATCGTTGTAATCGCCGTGCGCGATGAATGCGTATTTCATTATCCGCTTGTAATTAATTTTCCCGAGCGAAATGCGCCAGTACGGGCGGATCAGCGTTTCGCCGCCGACGGTATGCTCGGAATGATATCCCGCGTCGAACGGCGTATCAAAAATCGCGCAATAACCGTAGCCGTTGTCAACCTGCCCGTAGAAACACATATAACCGTCGCGGTCGGAGATTTTTCCGTCATTATATTGAACGATCGCCTTTTCAAAGCGCGACGGAACCAACACGCCCTGCATGAGCGGAAGTATCGTATAACCCTGATCTTTTGGGATATCGAAGTTGAACGCTCCGGGCCAGAAAATCTTTTCCGTTTCGACGAACGCTTCGTTTTCCGTGTACAATTCAAACGACAATGTGTCGTCGGTTTTATTTATCGAAACGGATGTATGGACGATTATATCAGAACCGGGGAAATTTTTATACAAGGCTTTTACGCCGGCCGAAACTCCGGTCTTAAATTCTTCGGAACTACATTCGGCTGCTACTAAACCGCAGTATGGGTTATTGGTAAATCTAATAAATATTTTATCGTTCCATTCCCATGATTTATCACCGATTTGAACGCGCAGCGTCAAATCTTCAGGCGAATATATCACTTTATACGACTTTCCTGTTAATATATACGTTGACATAAAATACCTCCTGAAATTTTTAATATTCTAATTCTAAAATCAATTCTACAGCGGTTGCATATGATTTTTCCGCCCTTGCGGAATTTTGAGCGTAGAATGAAGCGAAATTATTAATATTCCCTCTTGCTAAGAAATCTAACGTAAAAGCAAAGCCCCATCCGTCATACGGATACCCGAAATCCGAACGTCTGCCGTCCAATATGATATCGATCATTTCCGCGGAATCTTCATCTCTCGCCTGTTTAATTTTCAACGCGACGTCATAAATAGCCGGGCGAACTGTTCTGTAACCTTCAGCCGCAATCGCTTCAATCATCATTCCGACGAATTCAAAATCGGTTATCGTCATCGGAACGACCATTATCGGACCGTGCGGATCCTGATGCGTAAAATAATCTGTTTGTTTTTCATCATATTTCGGATATGGAATTATTCCGAAATCGATTTCCATATTCCTTAAACTGGTAAGCGCGTAGTTGAGGTTACCGGTGGATAATAATGCGCGGCTTTCTCTGAATACCGGAACACTGGCTACATCGTCAAAAAAGGTGTCTTTTGAAGTGAATATATCTTTACATTTTTCAAAAATAGTAAACATTTTTTCGGTATTAATTGCCAACTGCGGTATGCCGTCTTCATCCCTTTGAGTGACTGTTTGGTCGGAAGCGTACATGAATTCAAAATTGCGTCCGCCAATACCCGTAAAACCGTATAAATCATTTTCATCCAAGATTCCGTCGCCGTTTAAGTCGGCTCCGAAATCTTTAATATATTCAGCGAATTTATCGAGTGTCCATTTTCTGTCTCTGACTAAATCATAAAGGTTTTCAAGCGAATACTGATGGACAAGGTCTTTATTAAAATAAAAGCAAGCCGTAAATACAATACCGTCGATACCCATGTCGTTCATGGCTAAGTAACTCTTCCCCGCCACTTCGTAATCTTTGATAAGCCACGACGCCCACCATGGTTTTTCAAAATTTAAATAAGGCAAACTGTACCAATTCAAACATAAGCCTTTCATCGCGGACTGCGCCCCGAACATTTCATGAAGGATCGCGTAATCATACGCGTCTTCACCTGCCGCAACCGAAATTTCCAAAACTCTGTTGATTTGATCTTCAGATATTTCAGATTCAGAAATGAATGTAGGTACAATAACAATGTTGAAACGGTCTTCTAAAGTCATGTTCCGTCTGTATACGGCGTCATCGATAACGTCACCGGTTTCGCTTTCCACCCATACTTCCTGCATATGGCTTTTACAAGTTCCGCGGGCCAATATGCGAAACTCCTTACCTCCCCAGTTTTTACTCGGTAAATCGTCGCTGATATAATTTTCATCTGCGACTTCTTCATAAGAAAAGTTCGCGTTGTCATTGTTTGCGTTGTTTTTCGTGTTGTTATCGCCGCAATATGATAATGATAAAACGATACAGAATAATAACAAAATGCACATCCAATTTTTAATTTTCAAAATTATTCTCCTCCTAAGTTTATATTAAATTCCTGCGTATCTAAATTTATTTCAACCGTGCTGCCATCGGCGTATACAGCGCGGTGTCTGCGGTAATTACCGTCGATGAACTCATGGCTGACCATTTCAGATAACGCTACCTTTTCGTGAAGTTGTAACGCGATTTTACCCTTTTCTATTAATTCCGGAGTTTCCGCCGCGCTGTAGTAAATCGTGCCTCCGCACAACAATCCCCACAAGAACGGCGAATCGTTTCCGGCGAAAGCCCATCCTGCCATCGCGTAGCCGAGTCTTCCATCCAAACCAACCCACGGAACGATTACACATTCGTGGTACACGAGATTGAAGAGCGGAAGCAGAACGCCGACCGGTTCAGATTTGCCTTCAACGTTCATTATCGCGAACGGCGCGTTGTGGCATAACGCTATCGAAGGCAGGATCGTATCCGTGACTTCCTCGCTGCTCGGTATGATACCCTGCGAAGTCAAATAATCGAAACATTCGCGGCGGTATTCCGCGCATTGTTCGCGCGTCATGCGGTGGTTCTCGTCGAAACATTCCTGCATTTCGACGACCGAAAATTCGTCGAAGTACGCGCCTTCGATAACGATTCCGAGTTCTTTGAATGTTGTATAGTTGCGCTTAACATAATCGCGGGCTACGTCGGCGCAGAGAGTGGATTGTTTCCCGCCGTACCATACAGACATATACGGATAGGTACCGTCGGCGTTTTTTGTCGCGTTGTCGAGCGAAAAGTTCTCGCCGTCGTAATAATAGTCCATATATTGGTCGTGGATTCCGAAAATATAACCCAATTCTCGCGCCGTATCGGACAGCATTTTCATTCCTTCGCTGCCGCCCGCCGCTTCGAATACCGGAAACGCGTCCGGATGACAGTTGTCATATCCTTTTACACCCCAGCCGTCGTAATGCAGATAGGCGCGGTCTACACCGTTCATTTTCAATTTCCTTAACAATTCCGCGCGGGAATCGAACGTTTTGTAATAATCGTTCTTGGCGGGGTTTTCTTTGTCGTAATACTGCGAATCAGGGCTTATATGGATAGCTATCATGTCGTGAACGATAGGCGTTCCTATCAACTTCGCTACATTCGGATTGCGGGCGATTTTTTCTTTCAGCGTCACGAACTTGCCGGTTTCGATCAAATACTTGCGGTAGATTTTACATAAATCGTTGTAATCGCCGTTTGAGATAAACGTATACTTCATGATTCGCTTGTAGTTTATTCTTCCCATCGAAGTGCGCCAGTACGGACGGATCAACGTTTCGCCGCAAATAACGTGTTCGGAATTGTAACCCGCGTCGTATTGCGTATCGAATATCGCGCAGTAGCCGTATCCGTTGTCGACCTGCCCGTAGAAACACATATAAGCGTCGCGGTCGGATAATTTTCCGTCGGCATATTGGATTATATTTTTATCCCAGCGCGACGGAATCATGACTCCCTGCATGAACGGGAGAATTGTATATCCTTGTTTTTCGGGTACATCAAAGTTGAACGCGCCGGGCCAGTATATTTTCTCTGTTTCACAGAACGCTTCGTTTTCCGTATACAATTCAAACGACAATGTATCATCGGTTTTGTTAATCGAAACGGACGTGCGGACGATTATATCCGAACCGGCGAAATTTTTGTATACAGCTTTCACTCCGGTTGATACACCGGTTTTAAATTCTTCCGAACTGCATTCGGCAGATGAAAAATTGCCGATGATTCCGTTTGTAAATTTAATAAGAATTTTTTTATTCCATTCCCAAGTCTTATCGCCGATTTGTACTTGTAAATTCAAATTTTCGGGCGAATATAAAACTTTATATGATTTTCCTGTTAATATATATGAAGACATAAAATCCCTCCTGTAAATATTATAGTATTTATAGAAGTATTTGTCAAGTTAGATATTGACTTTAATTTTTTTATATTATATAATTTATGTACTATTATTTGATGAGGGGTTTTATGTTTGATTTGATTATCGGTGAAAAGCTGAACAGTTCTGTAGCGAAAACGATTGAAGCGTTTGAAAATAGGGATGAAAATTATATTATTGATTTAATTAAAAATCAAGAGTACGCGGGCGCGTCGTATCTTGATGTGAACACCGCGATGTGCGCAAGCGAACTTGAAACGATGATATGGGTCATCGATTTGATTCTTAATAATTCAACGTGCGGTATAGTTTTGGATTCGATTAACGCGGATTTAATTAGTCAATGCGCAGCGTACATTAAAAACCGAAACGTTATTATCAATTCGGTTACGCTGAAGGAACGGATTGACGATTACATGCCGATTGCAGTTAAATACAACACAGGTATTATTGCTATGACGATTGAACAATTCGGTAAGATCGCTGCATCCGACGAACGCGTCGTCATTGCGGAAAAATTAATCGATAAACTAACCGGCGGCGGTATCAAAAAAGAAAATATTTATTTGGACGCGGTCGTTGATTCGTTGATTACCGACGACCAAAACGCGAGAATCACGCTTGAAACGATTTATAAACTTAAGAAAAAAGATGTTAAAGTTATTTGCGGAATCTCCAATGTTTCGTACGGTTTGCCGAAGAGGGTAAACATTAACTCATCGTTCCTGTCGATGGCAATTTTATGCGGCGCGGACGGCGCGATATTGGATATTACTTCCCCTGTTATACAGGCGGCGATTCATTCCGCTAATTTGTTAAGCGGTAATGATGAATTTTGTATGAATTTTATAGAAAATATGAGGTGATAGTGTGAAAAAATTAATTTGCACAATTCTCTTGACAATTTTATTAATACCTACAAGTTCCTACGCGGCTGTAACTGAAATTTTTTTATCACCCATGCAATTGGAAGATTTTAACGACGATTTTAAAACGATCGGCAAGAAATATATGGCGTTTGTATTGGACCCTGACGACGATTTAAGACCAACCGATACCCATTCATATAGCTTGGAGAAATCTGAAACCAACGACAGTGTTACCATTTTTGCCGGCGGTTATATGGGCGGCGGGCAGAAATGCTATGAAACGCTGCTCAATGCGGTTGAAGCGTATTTCGACGCAGAAGCGGCGCAGTTTGTGCGGGAAAATTTTGATCCGTTCGAACTCAATATGGATTACAAACCCGATGAACAAATCGGTAATTTCACGTTGAAAAAAAGAAGAGGTAACAATACCAGCGGATTTGAAATAACCGTCAAACGCGAACCGATTTTCGTTGACTTGGTAGATTACGAAATCGGGTGGGAAGCGAACGCGGTCATCGAACTTTACGGCGAAGGAATCATTAAAGGAGTCGGCAGCAACATGTTTGACCCGTACAGCAAAATAACCCGCGCGGATTTCGCCGTTATATTTGCGCGGATGATAGGCATCGCCGACTACTCAATCGAATACAACGGAACGTTTTCAGACGTGCCGCAGGACGAATACTACGCCAGCGCGGCTGAAGCGCTTGCGGAAATGGGTTACGTGCTCGGTTACGACGGCAGGTTCGAACCGCATGATAATATATCGTTTCAGGATATGTTTGTCGTCGCGTACAGGTATCTGACCGACAACGATTTATTACCGGAGTACAAACAAAATATAACCATCACAAATCACATCGACAGCGATTATGACGATTACGCGAAAGAAGCAATAAACGAACTCTACGCAAAAGGTAAAATAAACCGTTGGTATCTTGATGCCCCGCGCGAACCGGGCAACCGCGTGAATGTCGCGTATTTTTTGAACGGAATAAGGGAATATATTAAATAATGCATAACATTTTTTCAACCAAATATATGCTGAAACCGGACAGCGTATACGGTGAAACACCATCGACAAAAGAAGCATACGGTACGCTTATACGAATGGCGCTTCCGTCAGTCGCGGAAATGGTCTTATCAAGTTTGATAGGATCGGTTGACACGATGATGGTAGGATCAATCAGCGCGGCATCGATAGCGGCGGTCGGGCTTACGGGACAACCGCGTATGTTGATTTTGTCGATATTTTTTGCGCTTAACGTAGGACTGACTGCGGTAGTAGCGCGCAGAAAAGGTGAAGGACGCAGAGAAGACGCGCAGGCAACGTTAAAGAATGCGGTAGTAATAATATTCTTTTTATCAATAATCTTGACTGTCTTCGCGATAATATTCGCGCGTCCGTTAATGCTTTTCGCCGGAGCGATCGAGGGCGAAACGTTGGAATTATCAGAAACATATTTTCGTATAATAACAATGGGTGCGCCGCTCAATGCCTTGACGATGGCAATTAACGCGGCGCAGCGGGGTATCGGCAATACAAAAACCACGATGTATGTAAATA
>WREN01000020.1 GCA_009779295.1 Oscillospiraceae bacterium
AGGCGGTCAAGGCGGCGATGGCGGAAACGGTGGTCAAAACGGATCACTTGCAATTGTAAACCACTTTTCGCAAAACGGCGGCGGTAATAGAGGTGAAGGCGGCAGTGCCAATGCTGGCGGCGGGGGTTCGGGTGGCCTCGGAGGACACCGTTCAAATAACGGTTCTCGAAATAGTTCTGGCGATCCTGGTAGTCCGGGATCTAATGGAACAGCGGGACACCCGGGTACCACCTTCGATACACAACCGGGGAGGACATTCAACAAAAACATTGGGGATTTTGCGATAGGAACTGCTCGATATCCTACTTTATATTCCGAATGGCTGGGAAGTCGCCTTATTATAGAATACACGGGAGAAGGTATATATACTGACGGTCAGTTATTTGATACGAATAGCTTGAACTTAGGATTGAAACCAGCAGGAATAATAAATGCACGACCTACGCACATAACACCTAATCAAGTGAATTATATCTACGACTTCAGTGAAACGGGCGAAACGCTTGTTACAGTTATATACAGAGATAATCTTGGTAGAGATTTAATACGTTATATACCTGTTACGGTAGTGCCTCTTGAATCTGTGACTGAAAGAGGTCAACACGGAAGTATTACATGGAACTTAAATAAACTTACTGGCGTATTACGAATCGAAGGTACAGGAGTAATGCCGAATCTTAACTCATCGAACGCTTGGGGATGGTTTGGATATCGTTCGTATATAAGCAGTGTGGTAATATCAAATGGAGTAGAAAGCATCGGTGATTTTGCATTTGGGGTGCAAGATAATATATCCTATGAAAATCTAACCAAAATAGCAATTTCAAACAGTGTAACAATAATCGGCGAAAATGCGTTTAGAGGAAATGAATTAACAAGTGTTATAATTCCAGATAGTGTAATTAGTATAGATTCAAGCGCTTTCAGAGATTGCCCGAATTTATCAAGCGCAATATTCCAAGGCAACGCGCCGGAAGCTGATAGTACAGTATTCCGTAATGCTGCACCAAATTTTGTAATTTACTACTACGCTGGAGCATCTGGGTGGACAAACCCATGGAATGGATACACTACGGTAATGATTGGCGAACTCGAATACATAGTAAAGTTCGTTGATTGGGACGACAATGAACTAAAATCGGAAGTAGTCCCACACGGTTCTGCGGCGACCGCACCGGACGAACCGACAAGAGAAGGATATCGATTCATTGGTTGGGACAAAAACTTTTCCAATGTAGTTGATAATATGACGATAAAGGCAAGATATGTTTTCGACAACCCCTACGCGCCGCAAATCAACGTCACAAATGCGACAGGACGAGCAGGCGAAGAGATAACGCTAACAGTGACGATGGAAAATATACCGCAAATTGCAGGATACGGCATTTCGATGACTTATGATCCTGATGTGTTTACATATATCTCAGCCGCGCCCGGCGATATTCTGCCTGAGAGATTTACCAATCAAATAAGGTCAAACAATCGGATGTTTTTCAGTTCGTATGACGACGACGGCAATTTTGACACAGGTACAACATTATTCACGGTAACTCTTAAAATAAACGAAAATATGGGAGAAGGAGTTATCGACCCCGCTGCATTATATTTCTCATATTTTAATACAGTGATTGAAGGTTTCGATATTGGCGATACGATATACCCGCCGATAAATCAGCCAGTTATCACGGTCATCAACGTTTTCTACGGCGATGTGAACGGCGATGGCAGGCTGAACATTTCCGACAGGACAAGGATGAACCAATTCTTCTCGGACAATCTACCAGAAGGTGCAGTATTTATAGAGGCAAACGCAGACGTAAACGGCGATGGACGGTTAAACATATCTGACAGAACCGTGATGAACCAGTTTTTCGCGGGTACGAGAGATTATCTTGGGCCGCAAATATATCCAGCGTTTTTCAGCTTCATTCTACCTGCACAAGCACCAATCAACGAGCCTGAGATTATTGTATCTAACGCTTTCGGCAACGCTGGCGATATAGTCAGTCTAACCGTATCGATAAAAGATAACCCGGGGCTTTCCGGTTACGGCATATCGATGCGTTATGATGAGCACCTTTTAACCTTCATATCAGCTTCGTCGGAAGACATACTTTGCGATAATTTCGTAGTCATAGAGAAACCAGATGGACGAATCCATTTCAACTCGTATAACGATGAAGGCGAATTTGAAACCATTAAAGAGCCGGAAGACGAAGATGAATTTGTAGATGAAACAATACTATTCACGGTGACGTTCAAAATCAACGAGACAGTTTCGGGCAATTTTAATTCCATTGGAGTAGTAGAATTCTATTACGATAATTACGTTATCGAAGGTTTCGCTATATGCGAATTCGATGGGATTACGCCGAAAACGATATACCCCGATATTCCGTTAGGATTTGTTACAGTAGAGGCTGGTAATGCGGCTACGATTGTGAACGCGGTTGCGCAGTACATCAGCATAGCAGAGACATCGAAAAACTCCGGTGTTTGGATTTTGTCGTTTAGGGTAACAGAGACATACTCGAATAGCGAAATAAAAATAGTGCCGTATAATATTGAAATCAAAGCTAATAACGCGAATGTTGATGGCAGGTACGATCTTGGCGCGTATACTCTGATCTACGATATCAAAGGTAACGGCTCTAACATCAGAGAGTTTAGGGCTGTGCTCAAGTAAAATCAAAAAAGGGACAAGACGCAATTTTGTACTGTGTCTTGTCCCAAAAATCCTATGTTAAATAATGAGGTCGTTCGATCTAAAAAATTGAAGGTCTAATCATACAAACTTAAATATTTTTATTATTTTTTGTGGAAGCATTTTATAATATGTCGAAAAATTTGCCAATAAATATTTAGGAAATTTGCGAAGCACTTAAAAAACAATTAAGAGAATTAAATGGATTTTATATAATAAAAAATGGCAACGACTCAAACATTAAAGTATATCATCGACCGATTCTGTCTGCACAATTGAAGTGTAACCGCCCCGGGCAAATGTCGTGACGTCAAGCTGAAGTACCTGTAATATTTTGCTTGCCATCCAAAAAGAAGATGATGATAGTTTACGCTCACCATTCTCAAACTTTTGATATTGACGCAAGATGATTTGGGCTTTTTCAGCTACTTGCGTTTGTGTAAGTCCGAGTTTCTTCCGGGCCTCTAATAAAATGGTTTTTTCTTCTCGAAATATTTGTATTTCCATACGAATCCCCCTGTGAATATATTTTATCTTAGATTTTGTTCATAGGATCATCTTCGGGTAACGGACTCAATGAATACTCACCCTTTGCGAAAGCGGTTGGGTCAAGCTCCAAAGCTGTTAAAACCGCGTTGACGATGCGCATAGACGATGATGAAAACTCACGACCTTCGTGACTTTCGTACATAATATACTGTTCGAGTTTGATGTCTGCTTTTTTCGCTACTTCCTCCTGTGTAAGCCCTAACTTTTTGCGCTGAGCGATTAATATTCCTCTATCTTGCAAAAATACTTGCCAAGCCATAAATGATACCTCTTTCATTTTCATATAATTAATTTTCCCGATTGGGCGTATTTATATTATACGTTCAAACGGGCGTATTGTCAAGTGGTTTCTTAAAAATATTTTAGTTAATTAAAACAATTTGTGTTTGGCGGGTTGTTTTTTGAATATAGTTCAAAATCTCAGGTTGTTTCCTTGTATTTGACGATATGCATTTATTCAATACGCTTAAAAATTATACTTTGATTCATCGCAGGAAGTGAACGGATTAAACATTTTCGATGCCATCCGTTTATTAGTTTAAATGATTAATCTTGTACTTTTTTAATAATATTGTTAATAATTACCACTAATAATGAATAAAATGTAAACAATAAAAAATATTAACTGTATTTTTTCAGTTTCACTTGACAAACGTATATTCGTCGTGGTATCATATATAATAGTTTACCAATAAGTAAACCGCAAGCGTAGGGTAAACTTTGAGCAACTATCATTTCAGGAGGAAATATATGGATAAGAAACGTATCAGATTCGGCGACTATATAAGGAACAAACGGCTCGCTGACCCGAGGGAGCTTACGATGCAGGACGTCGCCGATCATTTGGGAGTTGCGAAGTCATATGTCAGCTTGATAGAAAACAATTATAAAAAACCGTTTGATAAAGAGAAACTTGAAAAACTCGCGAAGTTCTTAAAAATGACGGAAGAAGAAACTACGACAATGTACGACCTTGCGAGCCGCGAAACAAGCGAAGTACCGCATGACATAGAAAAAACATTTTTGGATGATGAAGTGGGCGGTTTGGCGCGTTACGCGCTGCGCCAATCGAAAAAAGGCATTTTCAAGGAAGAAGACTGGAAAACATTTATCCGCGAAACGGAAGCGAAGAAGAAAGAAGAAGCGAAAAATCAAGTAAAGAAAAAGAAACAGGAATGACAAAAGGAGACGAGGCAAATGATACCTTTGAAACTACGGAACGTAGACCGCGAAAACAATTACACGCCGATCATAAGCAACAAGGAAATAGACGAATACGCCGAGGCCGTGCTTGCGGACTACAAACCGAAACTTCTGCGCAAGCCCGGTATAATCGACCATGAGAATTTCCTTGAATCGTACTTGGGTATGAACGTCATACTTCATCATATATACAGCGAAGACTCGGAGCATCCGATATTAGCAGTGACCGCGTTCAAGGATATAGAAATCCCGGTATTCGACGAGGAAAACGAATGTGTGAGTGATGTTTACATTCCCGCACGTTCAGTCGTCCTGAACAATATCATCGCGGAGGCGGAGGAAATGCAGCCTGTGGCGCGTTTTTCCGGTATGCACGAAGCAGGTCACTCGATGATGCAGTGGCACGTATTCACAGGTCAGACTTTTGACGGCGAAGAGTTCGATCCGGACTACGACTGGGACGATATATACCCCGCCGTGTGCTGCCGCCGCGAAAACATCGAAAGCAAGGTATATCTCAAGAAAGAACGCAATGCGAAACAATGGCGTGAACATCACGCCGACTATTTCGCCGGCGCCATTACCATGCCTAACATCACGTTTATGAAATTCGTTCGGAATCTTATGCGTTCACACGGATACTACAAAGACGCAATCACGATGGGTGTTGATGAAGATTGGGACATACTCGCCTACGATATTCTGCCGGACGCCATCAATGAAGCGTATGGGGTGTCGAAACAGGCGGCTCGTATAAAATTAAAGACAAGCAGATTCGTAAATGGGGTATTACAGATACAGTAAACGTCTGGTATATTACCGGCGTATATTGTAGCTTTTTTTGGCCTCTGAGTTTACCTTTTTGTAAACTTATTATATTTGAACAGGCAAAACAACAAAAAATAAACGGGAGAAAAATCAAAGATGATTGAATTGCTGACTTCATATTCGTTCACCCAAGTACCGTACATAGCAAACGAGGCGTTGGACGAATACGCGGAAGCGTTGGTACGCGACTATTCACCCGAACGGTTAATAACGCCTGGTGCGTTCGATATATTGGGTTTTGTCCGTAACTATCTCGGATTGAATGTCAAATATTATCCGTTGAATTATGAAAACATGGTAATAGGCGTAACCGCGTTTCACGACGACCAGATACAGATATACGACGAAAGCACAAACGCGGCATTCACAATTGACGTTGAAAGCGGAACGGTCGTAATTGACATATCGTTGCAAGCTAAACAAAATGAAAACCGCTGCCGTTTCACGCTGGCGCACGAAGGTTCACATTGGCTGATCCACAGAAATACATTATGCGGCGATATGGTTAGGCGGAAAAACAAATACTGCCTGGAAAATCAGGCAGACTTTCTCGCGGCGGCTATATTGATACCGCGACGCGCTTTGCGTGTTGCCTATCTTGATTTTTTCCGTCGTTCAAGTGAAAAACCGCGCGTACTTGTCCGCGGAAAAGACCAGCCTGACGATATACTGGTAAAACAGCTTGCATCATACATAGCGGATATATTCCATGTTTCAAACCGCGCCGCGCTGATCCGGCTGGAAAAACTGAACGCCGTTGAATACAGGGGGGTAAGGAGCTATGCCGTTATATAAAACGGATAACACATATAATAAAACCAACGCCGGTGATGATATATTTTACATATTTATCGTACAAGGTTCCGTGCCGGAGTTCTGTGACGGTCTCGCGTTCCGCTATGACAACAAACGGCGGACAGAACCTAAGAAAAGCATCGTATGTCCTTATTGCGGTGAGGAATTTGAACGAGTAGACATAAACACAAAAATCGAGGTGTTCCGCTGCTCAAATAAATCGAAAGCGCACCACCATAAATTACGAAAATGTAAAATGTGTTACAGTACCGTAGGTATCAGATACGCATAGACAACAATAAAAAAAAACACAACTGAATACATACCGGTCTTACCGCCGCTGGGCGGTTAAGCGTAACCCTCACGGAATCTGAAGTAAAAGCACTTGGATTGTTGCGGTAGTCCCGACCAGAGTGGTATCTGGAGCGACGCCGGAAAGCGCCATCGCCAACGGGTGCGGTTACGCGGAGATAAGACCACAGATCGCGTTAATAAGAAAACTGAACAGGCGGGCAGGCATCAATCACCCGGCGTAAACGATATCTATATATAGATATATATCGAAGAACGCCCGTGCCGAGTCCGCATGGTTATCGTAGATAACCACGATGTTTGATGAGAGTTTTGCAAGGCGGCAACTTTGTGTTGCCGTATTGTAAAACTCTCTTCTTTTTACGACCAAAGCTGCCGCCTTGCAGGGCTCTGTGAAAGGAGTACCTATGAGGACGGCAGCTTTTTTTGTTGATCGGCAGCCAAATACGCCGCGCTGCCGATCGCCGCCTTCCCCGTTCGATTTTAGCAATTCTCAAAAAAATCGAACGGAGGAAAGTGTAATGAAAAACTATAAAGACAGCGATTACGCGCTGAACAAATACAGCGGCGGTATCGTGTACCGCTTCGCTGACGGCATCGTTGAGGTAACGCTTGCCGACTACCTCGCGGAAAACCCCGGCAAGACAGAGAACGATTTCCGCGCCCTGAAAGAACTGTCAAACAATATCTATCTCATGCAGGCACAGGACGAAAACGCGCAGACAAAGAAGAACACGTGCTTTGACGAACTGGACGAAACATCGCTCTGCTGCGAACCGTCGCCGGAGGACTTATTCATCGATGAACTCAACGCGCAGGAAGAATCGGAACGGTATGAACGAAACTTGAAAACGGCACGTTTTCTATTAGACAAGCTCACCGAGGTACAACGTCGGAGGTATTTGATGTACCACGTTGACGGATTATCAACATGGGAAATAGCAAAAGCGGAAGGAGTAAATCAAAAGAGTATCCATGAATGTTTGGAAGCCGCAGACAAAAAAATAAAAAAAGTTTTAGCAAGCGGCTAAAAAACACCCCCTCAAAACGCTGCAAAAAGTGCATTGGGTGAGAGGAAAAATAAATCTTCTCACCCGATCCTTGACAAACACCGGTTTACCGGTCATAACGGAACACCGGGTACGATAACCAAACTGCCGCGCGCCGGGACTGCCTGTAACGGGCACGAGCGCCCCTTCGCCGCCGACTGCTGTTCGGAATGGCCGGGCAAATAAACGGCTGATTGGTGATAATGGTACTCCCCCGAGAGAACCGGGGCCGAAACGCGCGGAGGCGCGAACCGGGGAAGCGTCGCGCGGGTTGGGACAGACCCGCGGGAGCTTCCGTGCGCGGCACAGCCGCAGCCTGTTGTTTCCCCTGTTGAGCATGGTTTCATGCTTACCGCGTCCGGGGCTGAGACAAATAGGACGTAAAAAAACAAAAATCGAAACTAACTCAAAACAAACATGATTTATTACTACCGTCAAAGGTTCTCGCAACCTCAAACCCTCACTTGACTTGACGGTTCTGCTATTGCGGACAGGCCGGAGAACCTGCCTGTCCGCACCACAGAGCTGTCAAGTAAAAATCACTTCGCAAGCGAAGTGTAACAAAAAATTGAAAGGAAACGTTCTCAAATGAAAAACATCCAAAATGAAATATCACGAAACGTGCCGAAAGATATACCTATACGATTCTCCGAAAACACAATTCCGCTGTTTACAGCTTACGGCTGCGTACTGATGGAACGCGACACAGGCGCTTCATACATTTACACAGCGGTCAACCTGAAAACAGGCGGTCGCGAGGTTATTGCTCGCCGCCAAACTCCGCTCACAACTTCCGGCGTAACTGCGATGGCAGAAAAGATACGATTGTCAGGCGTTGCCGGTGCGGGGCGGTTACAAGCGGACAGACCGTTCGGAGACGGTATAGCCGTTGAAAACTGCCGCGATATGCTGACCGAAATATTCAATGAAATATTACCGCAACACCGCTATACCATACGCAAAGAGCAAATATCGCTCGCGCGTCATATTCTCGAAACGATATATACCCGTTCCGTTTCCCTCGCGGAAGCGGAAGTAGGCACGGGCAAAACGCTTGCTTATCTCATATCCGCCGTGATCGCCAAACGCGGCAGGCTGAACGGTTACTGGAACATGAGTTTCTGCACGGGGTCGCCGTATATCGAAATGGCGCATATGCCGATCGTCATCGCCACATCGAGCATCGCGCTACAGAAAGCGCTGGTAACGGAACATATACCCATACTGTCCGGTATCCTGCTCGAACACGGTATTATACAAGACCCATTGACAGCGGTGATACGCAAGGGGCGCGAACATTACATTTGCGACCGTAACCTGCGGACGCACATTCCGTTTGAACATAATCATAACATACGTAAAATTCTCGAAGGACTGTTTAAGCCGAATGCGGTTATAGACCTCGCGGAGATAGACGGGCTGACCGCTCACGTAAAACGTAAAATCTGCGTACCCGACCGCTGTGACACTCACTGCCCGCACCGCGATTCCTGCCCGTATCTGCGTTTCCGCGAACAGGCTCAGTCGCCGGAAATAGACATTCAGGTATGCAACCATAACTATCTGCTCGCCGACGCGTTGCGCCGACGCGACAACAAACGCCCCCTCATACCGAATTATCAATGTATCGTTATTGACGAAGCGCACAAATTCATACAGGCGGTGCGTTCGATGTACGGTGCGGAACTATCAAGCCTTTCTTTGCCGGACATAAAAGACATAGCGGACAGCCTTAACCTCAAGCATGATGACACGCAAAAATTCGTCCGCAAAACGACAGGGGTATTGTCCGACGAAAGCAAGCGGTTGTTCCGGGGATTGGTTGAGAAAACCGTCGTCATGAATATGGAAGATGAACCCGACCGGTTTGCCGCAGTTATCGACGACGAAGCATACCGACATATCCGAAACATACGGAATATCTCCGACGAATTGATCGAACGGCTATCTTCCGAACCTCTCGTTGGCAACGGCGCGGGGCGCAGGGCGCAAATCTTATGGGAACTGGAACAGGTACGAAACCAAGCCGCCATGTTCGCCAGACACGATGAACTCATCTGCTGGCTCGAAAAGGAAAACAACGAAAGCCGTTTGTGCGTCATACCGAAAGACCTCGGTGAAAAGTTATACGATGATATATGGAGTAAAGGAATACCCATCATACTCACATCAGGTACGCTCTCGGCGGCCAGCGACTTCTCTCGCATAAAAAAGGTTCTCGGACTGGAGAGGCTCGGTCACAGGCTGACCGAAACGAGCAAACCGTCGCCGTTCGATTACCGGAAAAACGCGATTTTGTTCATTAGTGAAAACACTCCGTTCCCCGACCGGCGTAACAGGGAGTATATATTATCAATCGCAAATGAGATCGAACGGCTCATACATGCCGCCCACGGACATACCGCCGTTCTGTTTACAAGCTACAAGGCGATGGACATGGTATGGGAACTCCTTGAGGAACGCGGCATACCGTTTCCGATGTACCGGCTCGACAAGGGCGGAATACGCGAGATAGACCGGTTCAAGCAGAGCGGCAACGGCATACTGTTCGCGGCTGGCGCGCTTTGGGAGGGCATCGACATACCGGGCGACGCGCTGAGTATGCTCATCATCGTCAAACTACCGTTCGCCGTACCCGATCCTATCGGCGAGTATGAACAGTCTTTATATAAGGATATGGACGAATACAAGCGTATGGTAGTCACGCCGGAAATGCTAATCAAACTGAAGCAGGGGTTCGGGCGGTTGATCCGCATCGAAACGGACACCGGGGTCGTGGCTATACTCGACTGCCGTGCCGGTACAGACGGCATGTACCGCGAATGTATACTGGACGCTCTGCCAAAGTGCCGTGTAACGTCTGATTTGCTCTGCGTGACAGATTTCATACACGAAGTGAAAACCAAGGAATACTTTAAATAAACAAACGCCGACCGACCTATTCCCAACTTGGGAATAGGTTAGCCGGTGAATATGAACATGGAGGTAACGTTTATGCGTGGAAATATAACTAATGTTGATTTAGTGGACATCCGGGATGTTACTGTAGACAAGAACCTGCCGAAACAAATACGAATCGCTGAATATATACGACAAATAAAGAATCCCCGCAAATTTAAATGCGGCGAGTTTGTTGTTACATCGTGTTTCCCTGAAAACGGCCCGACATTAGAAGATTGCCTGCGTGGGATGCTGGTTTAATTATCTAACGGTACGTAATCGAACGACAAACTCGACTTTTTCAAAGGGCTGCCATACAATAATATTCGGAAAAGGATATTGACATACCCGCCGCCCTTTGATTTTCAGGTAATAAACGGAAATAAAAGGAGGCATTTATCATGCAGGAAATTAAGTACAGAGCGATAAAATATATACGCCTGTCAAGCGCCGACGACAAGAGCGCCGCGAAAACCGAAAGCGACAGCGTTGGCAATCAGCGAAAACTCATCAATGAATACTTGAAAAATCACCTCGAAATCGAAGTCGTCGATGAAAAAGTGGACGATGGTTTCTCCGGCATCCTGTTTGACCGCCCCGCATTTAAGGAAATGATGGCGGACATAGAGGACGGCAAAGTAAATTGTGTCATAGTTAAGGACTTGTCAAGGCTTGGACGCGAATATATTGAAACGGGACGTTATTTACGCCGCGTTTTTCCCGCTTTCGGCGTCAGGTTCATTGCTATAAACGACAATATAGACACGTTGAACGAAAGCGGCGACGACTTAACCGTATCGTTGAAATCTATTATCAACGACGCATACTGCCGCGACATATCCATCAAAACGCGGAGCGCGCTTGACATTAAACGGGCAGGCGGAGACTTTACCGGAGCTTACCCCGTATACGGTTACAAAAAGGATGAAAATAACCACAACCTCCTTGTGATCGACAAATACCCCGCCAGTATTGTCCGTGATATTTTCTTCATGAAAATAGACGGACATAGTGCGGTGCGAATCGCCGATATGCTGAACAGGCGCGGCGTCCTCTCTCCCATAGAGTATAAAAAAGACCAGGGGCTTCCGCATCCCAAAAAGGGTTATGGCGATGTAGCCGGTGCGAAGTGGTCTGCGACTACAATCATTCGCATATTAAATGATGAAACATACACAGGCACACTGGTGCAGGGTAAAACCGGAACTCCGAACTACAAATTGCGGGAACTGATAAAAAGGCCGGAAAACGAATGGCACAGAAACGAAAACGTACATGAAGCTATCATATCAAGACACAATTTCGACCTCGCTCAAAAAATCCTGCGGTTGGACACCCGTACCGCGCCAAGCGGCGATAAAGTGTATATCTTCTCCGGCATACTCGTATGCGGATGCTGCGGAAATCGCATGACGCGAAAAACCGTACCATATAAAAACACGAAATATCATTACTATTATTGCCCGACCGGAAAAAAGAACGGTTGTAGTGGTTCCGCAATGATAAAAGAAATTGATCTTATCGGTTGCGTACTTGCTTGTGTAAAGGCACATATTTCAAATGTCGCTTCACTTGAAACCTTGATAGCAGAGCTCGACGAAACACGCATCGCGCGGGAGCTTGCTGAAAATCTAACGGTACAAGCTGCCAAAAACGAACACAGGCTTGAAAAAATCCGGGGAATAAAAGCAGGGCTGTATGAGAATATGATCTGCGGCACTCTCAGTAAAGATGAATATAAATCCCTTAAAAACAAATACACAGAAGATGCGGACGAACTCATCGAAGCCAATTTAAGACTGCAAAAGGAAACTGAAGCTGTCCTGTCGTGCAGGCATGAACGCCTCGAGTGGATGGAACATTTCAAGAACCTTGAAACCCTCAAAAGCATTGACCGCAAAACCGTGATACACCTTATCCAAAGTATCCGCGTAATAGGCAAAACCGAAATTGAAATTACTTTCAATTATCAACTGGAATATGAGAACGCAGTCGCTCTTCTACAAAAGGAGGCAGTGTAAATGGCTCGTAAAAGCAGAAAGAACATTTACGTAAATGACAATGTGCAATCCATGAAAAAAGCATCATTCGACGCGGGGGCGTATATCAGGATTTCAGGCGTCGTAAAGAAAGACAAGAGCGATTCCATAGAAACGCAGCAGGCTATCATCGGCGCGTATATCGCGGAACGACCTGACATTGAATTGCGGGAAATATACATTGACAACGGACTGAGCGGCCAATCCTTCGAGCGTCCCGCATTTCAGCAAATGATAGCGGATATGGAGAGCGGCAGGATTAACTGCTGCATAACGAAAGATCTTTCCCGTATCGGAAGGAACGCGATTGATACCGGATATTATATCGAGAAGTATTTCCCCTCGCTCGGCGTCAGATTTATATCGGTGAACGATGACTACGATTCCTCGGACGGTCAGAGCGGCGGGATCGTCCTGTCATTGAAAAACATGATAAACGAAACCTACGCGATTGATATTGGCCGAAAACAGAAGGCTACAAGACAATTGCTTATACGCGAAGGCGGGTTCGTCGGGAAAGTGCCGCCATACGGATATATGAAAAGCCAGGGGGACTGCCATAAACTCATTATCGACCCATACGCCGCGCCGGTCATTATACAGATATATCAAATGTACTCTGACGGTAACTCCACACATGACATACTCGCTTATTTGAATGACAACAGCGTTTTACCGCCGTACAGATATTTTTACTCGAAAGGATGGACTTCTGCAAAAGATACGCGAAACGGGGTGCGGTGGAAAAAGTCAACGGTATGCGATATTCTTCAAAACAGGGTTTATTGCGGCGACATGGTGCAGGGTAAATTCGTAAGGATCGACCATGTACTGCGTCCAATTCCAAAAGATAAATGGTTCATAACCGAAAATACGCATGAAGCGATCATCGGGCGTGAAATATTTGAGCAAATACAGGAAAAGCTTAAAATACACAAAGAAAAGCAGGCTCTAAAACGGTTTTCTACTCCTTCTTCAATCAACATTTTCAGGCGCAAAATGTATTGCGGCCATTGCGGATACGCGATGATACGAAGGCGGTTTTGGGAAGATTCGTACAGTTTCAAATGCGGTTCTAAAAATGCTTATGGCTCATCCGACTGCGGTGATGCTTGCATAAATGAAAAAGCCTTGAAAGAAACGATATTTACCATGCTCCATAAACAAGCGGCGATATTCGTAGATCATCAGGCGGCGATAGATGAACAACCGGATAATTCAA
The DNA here is from genome assembly GCA_009779295.1 of Oscillospiraceae bacterium. Classification (GTDB taxonomy): domain Bacteria; phylum Bacillota; class Clostridia; order Oscillospirales; family CAG-272; genus WREN01. The sequence continues at coordinate 13,642 of WREN01000020.1, forward strand.
TGAAAAATGAATTGAGGGACATTCAAGTCGAATTGAAGCGTAACAAAGGGTTTTTCCAAGGGTTGTACGAGAGTTTGGTTTCCGGTGATATTGGTTCCGGCGAGTACATGGAATTGAAAAATTCATATGAAGCGAAACTGGCGTCATTGACTGAGCGTGAGCGCAATTTACGCGATAGTATAATCAAACAATCCGCTGACGAATTGAAAGGCCGAAAAGCGGCAAAAAGCATTTGCGGTCTTAAAAACGTTAATGATTTGAACGCAGGCGTTCTCGATTCGCTCATAGAAAAGATTTCCTTCTACGGGGACGGACATATTGAGATACGATTCCGCTTTATTGATGAAACAGCGGAGGTTATGCCATGAATGAATATGTGATCGCAAAATATATACGCCTTTCACGTGACGAAGCCGTTTCTGACAGCCTGAGCATACTTAACCAGCGCGCCTTGCTGGACAGGTATATCGAACAATCGGAAATATTATATACAAATGTATTGGAGTTTGTGGACAACGGATATACCGGCACAAACTACGAAAGGCCGGGTGTTCAGGAAATGCTTGACCTTGTGCGGAGCCGGAAGGTTAATTGTATCATATGCAAGGATTTCTCGCGCTTCGGGCGCAACATCCTCGAAACAGGGTATTTCATTGAACAGGTATTCCCGTTATTCGGCGTCAGGTTCATAGCCGTGACGGACAGTTACGATTCCAGCGAGTATAAAGGGGGTACCGGCGGCATTGATGTGGCGTTCAAATTCCTTATCCACGAATATTACTGTAAAGACCTTTCCAAAAAAGTAAAAAGCGCCAAACATATCAAGATGATTAACGGCGAGAGTATCACCGCCAACGCTATCTACGGCTACCGCAAAAACGAAACCGGCAATTGGGAAATAGACAAAGATTCCGCCGATGTCGTCAGGCTGATTTTCAAAATGGCTCTGGAAGGTTGTAAAACGTCTAAAATCTGTGACGCCCTATGCGATGCGAAACACCTTGTTCCGTCCGGGTATAAATCTGAAAGCCGCGGAAAAAGCGTAGAATCGGATTGTTTGTGGTCATCAATGATGATATTACGGATCATCCGAAACGAACAGTACATCGGCACATATATAGCAGGCAGGCATGTCCGCGAAGTCGTGGGCTTGAATAGGCCAACGGCGGTTGACGAATCCGAATGGATCAAGATACCGAACCATCATCCGGCGATAATCAGTAAAGAGGATTTTGATAAAGTACATGTTAAATATATGCGAAAGAAGCACACAAAACCCCGGCAAACTCGTGACTACCTATTGCTTGGCAAAATATTCTGCGGCTGCTGTCACAGAGCGCTGACATACAGTACATCGAAAAAACCCGTATTCCGCTGTTTACACACATACGCCGACCCTAACGCGGAGTGCCACAAAATGAAAACCAGCGTCCGTGAGCTTGATAGTATGGTAATGAGTATTATACGGAAACAAGCGGAAGTTATACTGAACTCAGAAGGTATGGCCGATTGTCGGAATTTGAGTGCGGTTGAACAAGGTATCGCTGAATGCGAAAATCAAATCCGTCAGCATATGGAGCGTCATCAAAATTACTACGAGCATTTTATACTCCATGAAATCGAAAAGAGTACATATCAATCGTTGAAAGATGAATGCACGGGGCAAATCGGCAAATTGAACACTCAACTTGCCCTGCTAAAACAAGCCGAATGTGAAAAACAAAATAACCAAAAAAAGGCTATGATTGCGAAAGAGGCTTTAAGTATAACCGAGGCGGAAATGTTCAAAGAAGTGGTAGATTCCCTTGTTGAAAAAATTATTGTCTTTCCGGGTAACCAAATAGAGATCAAGTGGAAGGTTTCAGACTTCGCAACGTAACGTCAAAAGACAAGCACAGCGATTTGTTCATACGGGCGCTGTGCTTGTTTTATACACAATTTTCTGTTATACTTTATCATGATAGTCTATTGATACGTTCATAGATTGTTTACAATAAAAATTTTAGTTCAGACTTGACATATTCGCTATTGAATAAGACATGCTATAACCTCCAT
>WREN01000021.1 GCA_009779295.1 Oscillospiraceae bacterium
TACCCTGCTTATTACCTACACAATTTATGTTAAGGTGATAATAATGTACATTAAACGCATAGTAACAATGATTTTGATATTAGTATTCGCTTTCAATATATTAATCTCGTGCAAATCCAAAAAGGATTTATATTCCAACGTGCAGTTTACCAACGTATACAAAACGCAATACTTCGAAATGCCTAAGGGGTATGGTTATGATAAACCATATATCTATAACGATAAAATTCATGTTGTCTACATTAAAACGGAAGATGTATACGGCGATGAAGGAATTGTTACCGAAGTTATTCAAAGCAATCTGTTATATTTATATAATCTCAACGGTGAAGTAATTAAAGTAATTAATCTAAATTTTGATATTTTTGAAGATAATTTTTCCTATCAACTCGTACCTTCGAACGATGAAACTATATATTTTATTGACGTACAGCCAAGAACGCAAAAATTAATGAAAATATCCTACGACGGCACGGTTATATGGGAAATGAACTATAGGGAAACTTTCAACCTCGAGGGGTGGAGCGTTACTCACTCAACATACATAGATGCCGAAACGAATTATTTATATATGTTAAACCTCTTGCATGTCAACAACATACCTAAATGGGTATTATTAGTCGTTACAGATACAGGAGAGCCTGTTGATAAATTTGAAATTGATAAAGAGGCAAAACAAGTTTTAAAATCGCCCAACGGTGAGATTTTGATACAATGCTCTGACCCACAGGGAATTTTAATCAGGTCTTCAATGTATTATGCTGTAGGAATGGATAGCAAACGGTTGATAGAATATGAGTTACCAAAACTGCCCGAAGTTTTTAACAAACGTTCTAATTTTGTCAGTGATATATATTACGGTTCAAATTTCGCAGTCGATTACGAGATGTATTATAAAAATGAATATGGTTTGTACGGCTATTACCCCGAAACAACAGAATCTGAATTGCTCGTGAACTGGACGAATTCTGATTTGCTTGGGCAATATACTACAGTCCTGTCGATTATCACGCCTGATGTTGTGTTGTGCGGACTCCAAGATATTTATTCGCAGTTACGTTGGTACTCAAGAGAAACTCCAACTCTGGCGTTACTGACTCGCATATCTGACGATGAAGCGGCTAAAAAGACGATATTAACAATTTCGGCTGTCGACCCGAAGATACCTGAAGTATTGTTGAAAACAGTAGTAATGTTCAACCGCCAAAGCGACAAATACCGCGTCATCATCGACAACTACGGAGTACACGTTACAGGAGACAATTACGGTCGCGGTGTGGAGCTTTTCGACTACGATATAGCTTCGGGCGTTTTTCACGATATGAATTTTATTACTTCATGGATTGAAAAATATACGAGCAAGGGAATGTGCGCTGACCTGTACGAGTTTTTCGACAAAGACCATGACATATCACGCGAGCATTTGCTTGGGTGTGTCAGGCAGTACAACGAAACCGATGGACATTTGTATGTAATCCCATCTTATTTTACTATTAACACCTTGACAGGCAAATCGTACATAGTCGGCGCAAACGAAACTCTTACGATTGATGAAATTATAAAAATAAATGATAATCTGCCACCGAATACTACGTTGTTCACGAATTGTAATAGAAAAGACATTTTATTGTTGGTTCTACGTGCAGTTTCAAGTGAGTATATAAACTACAAAAACGCAAAATGCAACTTCATAGACAGCAGTTTTATCAAGATGATAGAGTTTTTAAAGACATTGCCGGATAATATTGGCATTGGAAGTTATTCTTATGATTTTGCCAATGCAGAAACAATCGAAAAGGTAAGAAACAATAATTCATATTTATTTGAGTTTAGTATAAATAGTATCGAATCGTTTATCAATCTCAAATATATCTACGATGATGAGGATTATACAATAAAAGGTTTCCCGAACCAGACCGGAAATGGTTCACTCATTAATAACTTCGATTTTTTTACTATAAATAGCAAATCTCCAAACAAAGAAGGCTCATGGGAATTTATAAAGTTTTACCTGTCGGACGAGATACAGTTATATCAAGAGGCTTCTCTCCCGATTACAAATTCGGCGGTTTTTTATATACTTGACTATTATCTGAGGAAACATATTTACACGAACAAAAATTATATAAGCACAATGGCACTTCAAATCCTCGATGAACCGATAGAACAATTGTGGCGTGCTGCCTTTGATGATTTCCATTTCACGGAAGCAAACGCAGCAGAGATAAGACGGTTTTTAAATGAAGTACCTGTAGTACCGAAGTATGATTATACGGCAATGAATATAATCCGCGAGGAGATTAGTGCGTTCTTCGCTGGAGCAGTTACAGCAGAACAATGTGCTAAATATATACAAAACAGAGTTAGTACATATTTGAATGAACAAAAATAGAAGGAGTATTAACTCCTTCTTTTTCAATCAGACAATATCGCGTCGAGGATATTCTCTAAACTTGCCTGCAATGTTTTTTCGTTTGAGGCGTATGTTGACGCCCAGTTGGTGTTGTTATCAACAATACTTTGCCTGAACATACTCCATGTTAAATTGTTAAAAGAAGCGGTAAATATCCTGCCTAAATCGAAACTGATTCCGCTTTTAATTATATCAAACATTTGAGCGTCGATGTTTTCGTCCGAATACTTTACTTTCATGGCAATTTCGAATAATGCCGGAGTTACCGAACGGTAATTTTCAGAAGCGAGACATTCAAGTACAGCCGCAGCCGCTTCGGCGTTTCTGCTGTCTCTGGATATTGAATACAAAGTATACGGAAACGCGTTCATTGTTATATATTCCTCCTGTACTTCGTCATATTTAGGTACAGGCAGCACGCCATATAAAAAATCAACGTTTTTCAGACTGGTTTCGGCAGTAGACGCATAATTCATAAAAAACAAAGCGCGTCCGGTCGGAAATACCTGAAGATAATTCGGATATTGTATATGTACTGCTAAAGCGTCGTTGGTATTGTAAAACCACGCGCAAATTTTATCAAGTATCGTTTTAACTTTTTCGCTTCTGAAATCAGCCGAAAACACAGGGAACCCTTCTTCGTCTCTTTCGATCAGCTTTAATCCAGAAGCGATATAAAAATTATCGAAACTAACGCTTTGACTAATATAACCGAAACGGTCTTCTTCACCTTTTACATTGTCTCCGTTGAGATCACCGTATACGCCTGCCGACATTTCAATCAATTTATCAATTGTCCATTTGCCGTTCAAAACATAATCGTATGGACTTTCAAGTTTAAAATCTTCAAGCATATTTTTATTAAAAAATATACAGTACATCATATTAATCAAATTCGTAGAAATATCGCCGGAAGCAAAATACAGCTTGTCTTTTATTTGCGCAACGTTTATGAGCGAATCCGGCCACCACGGCATTTTAAAATCAATAATTTCATAATCAAGCAAGCTCTGTGTAAGTTTATTAACAGCGAGCGTCGCACCAACCATGCTGTAAGCGGCAAAGATGTCAAACTCTCCGCTTCCCGACATTACGCTTTGGCTCGCATAATTAACAAAGTTCGCTTGATTTGCGTTATTACCGGGCGTACCGGTGAATGTAAGTTCCACTCCAAGCCTGTTTTCTACAATCAAGTTACGGTTGTATATCGCGTCGTTCACAATTTCGCCGACAATTTCTCCGACAAAGAATTCCGGTCTGCTGACGTCTTCCCAGTAAAGGATGCTGACTTTTTTTCCGCCGAAATTCAAATCTCTCGGAATGTTGTCTTTGACGAAGTTGTCCGATTCGGTTTCTTCACGAATATTATCTCCGGTTTCGATATTGGTTTTGTTACTTCCGCAAGCAACAATAAATATTAATAAGAATAAAACTATTATAATTTTGTTCATAGTGTTCAACCTTTTCTTTTCTCTTTCAGCCACGCGATCGATTTTCTGTATTCGCCGGCTAACCTTCCTTCAGGTATAAAATCTCTGTCAAGCGTTTCTAATATTTTGTCAATCTCGGCTAAGCAATCGTCGTCCGCCGCTTTATCTTCCCACATACGCCTGTCCATATAACGCGGCTGCATGAATCCGCCGAACGCGCCAAATATGTTCAAATCCGCCGGCGCGTTTATTCCTAATTGATGGCGCGTCCCGGCTTTACCGTATTCATCTAAATTTCCGCATACCGATTTGTTCCACAGCCTGTCGCTGAACAGCATTATAGAAGTCGGCAACGTCCACGCGAAATGCTCATATTCAACCTGACCGCCCCAAGCGCAAGGTTCGCCGCCTAAAATCTGTCCCGATAACGCCGCGTCACATTCAGGATTTGAACTCGGATCCCAAACCAATATTGTACTGTCGTTATTTTTATAGAAGTTCGCTTCGATATACGTCTCAGGATACCATGAGTTGATAATTTCGAAGCCCTCTTCGAGGAATCTCTGCATTGAACAGCCTATATTCGGCCCGCGGTTTTCGCTTGCAACGCGCCAGAAATGAATCAAAATGTCGCGGGGCAATTCGGGAGTTTTAGCGATGTCGATGTTGTCGTTCCACATAACAAGCCGTTTGCCTAATTTTGAAATCATTTTATAAACGCGGCGCAGCATGTAATAAAATATTTCCGTGCGGTTGTTTTCGAACCCCTCTTCAGCGCATAACGCATTGCAGCGGACGCAATCGTGCCACGTCGGCCATGTTTGTTCTTTTAAGAGGTCATTCATCTCAATTTCGTCCGTACCCACATGGATGTACCTGCCCGGGAACAGTTCCGCGAGTTCGGTATATAGATTTTCAAGCACTTCATATGTTTCTTCGTTGCCCGCGCAAACCGCCCACGGACTCGGAATCTCATTCTTTGTTACGCACATGAGCTGCGGCATATCTTTCAGTAATTGGAAAGCGTGAGCGGGAAACTCGACTTCGGGCATGATTTCGATGCCCAGCATATCGGCGTAAGCGATGATCTCTTTGATTTCCGCTTTCGTGTACTGTTTGCCGTCGGGTCCGCTGACCTGCGGACAAATATCGCTTTTGATAACGTAGCCGCCGCCGTCGGAGAGGTGCAAGTGCAGGAAATTGCATTTGGCGAGCGCCATACGCAATATCGCGTCTTTGAAAATCTGCATCGGAATTATTCCGCGCGCAGGGTCGAGCATAACGCTGCGGAATTCAAAATCCGGCCAGTCCTCGATTTCCGTTTTGTCGATTTTATAGCCGGCGTCCGTTTTCGTCAGCAATTGCGCCAAACTCGCGACCGCGTTTCGCGCGCCTGAGAAACTGCGGTAATTTACGACCACCGGATATTCCGCGGCGTGAATTGTGTAAAATTCTTCGTTTTTAGAAACCGATGGCAAACATTCAAGGATAATATCGGCTTCAACGCGATTTTTAACATTGCGGAATACCACGGTAGGGCAGAATAATTTAAATACGCTAAAAGCTTTCTCAGCCGGATAATCCGCCTGAAAGATTTTTATCGGTTCGCTGAAAGATATGAAACCGTTGGATTTAATTTCTTTTTGAACACGTGGTATGATCATGATTACAACTCCTCCGCTAATTCCAATAATTTATCCACCATCATATATCCCGCGTCTGGGGTCATCTTGCTCGATGTGCAAAGGCGCGCTTCGTATATGCCCGGCTGGAATAATTCCCTTATCAGCACATATCCGATGCAACCATTGGCGAGATTGGCGTGCATATTGTATTTAATTGGTGAATGTTCTTTCAAATCTAATCCGAATTCCACAAATATTTCGCCCGGCATTCCGTATATAGCGAGGTCGCCGATTTGTATTATCTGCACTATCGCGTCGATCATCTTTACGCCCGCCGCTTGGAAATCCTTAGTTTGCAGCGCGTAGAAATAACTTACTATGTCGCTCTTCGGGTCGGGTAAGCTCAAAATCTCATCCGCCCATTTTAACAGTTCCGCAGACGGTTCGCGCGTCGGGATAGCCATTTTGAAATCTTTGCCGGATATTTTTATATCGCCTTCGAACGGCTCGCTGTATTCACGCGTGCGGATAACGTCCGCCGCCAACATTCTGCCCATGCGTTTGTAATGTTCTGGGTATTGATTGAACGCGGTGAAATAATCGCAGTGGTTGATGTTGCCGCTGAACCCGTTTATAAATACCGGAATGAAATCATAGCCGTATACTTTTCTCAATAATTTTTTCATTTCGCCCGGATAATCGCTTGAAAAACTCCATCCGCCGACGCAATCGCAATGGCAGGCGTAGTTAATCAACGCGCCGTATGGAGTGCCGTCGAGGTTGTCGATTCGGAGAACGCCGACTTCTTTGTCGATCTCACCGAACGGACGCTTGCCCGGATCTTCCATACCCGGATTGGTTCGGAAACTTCCGTCGCTCATCACGAAATCTCTGTAATAAGCGATTTTATCTTCGTAACCTTTTGAATACCCGATGATTACATCCCTTGCCTCGATTGCCGCCATCACCGCGCAGTCAATAAATCTTTTAGCGACGAAATCCGCATATATTTTGTTAAAATGAACAAACTCGCCCCATGTTTCGAGAGGGCCGCCGCAATGGGTGTGCGTAGCGCATAATAATATACATTCCGGTTTCATATCCAGTTGTTCCGCTAATTCTTTACGGACGATTTCCACAATATACTCGGGAATAGTGATGGAATCGTTTGAAATTATTACCGCTCTTTCCTCTCCGTTGTCAAAGTATGACGCATGGCAGTATAATTTCTCCAAAAATGATTTTGCATTTCTCAAAATAAAGTGCCCCGGCATCTCCATCCCAAGAGCCGGTGTAGTGTCCATTTCGTATAATCCGCATTTTAACATAATAAATTCTCCTTTTATAATTTAAAATTTAATTAAAATTCTATTTCCGCCGGTTCCGCGTTAATAGGTTCAACCGATGCAGTTACAGGTTTTATTTCGATAGTAACATTTTCATCTTCCGGCGGGAGTATTTGGTCGTCGTCGACGTTATCGTGCTTTAAAGTAACCACTCCGCTGCCGACTACTTTTTCGAACGTCGCGTCTTTGTTTTGATAGAGTATATTCAATACCGACATGTAATCCCTGATTATTTCGCGCGGCGTTATCAATGTGTCCGCTCCGGCGCGGGATAAGCAGAGTTTCAAAAAATCTGTCATTTCCGAAGTCGAAACGCGCGGCGTCCACTCGTAATTCTGCGCGTGCAGTTTCGTGACGCGCGCAATCAGCGCGAACAATTCATCGTCGGATAACCGTCTGAGCCGAATCACAGGACCGATGAAGTTTTTGAATCCTTCGTTGTTGAATTTCCCGTCAACCAGTCTGCTCCGCAACGCTTCGTAGCTGAACAACCCGCGGCGGTTATCTTCCAAGAACTGCGGCGTACCGCCGAGAATCAATCCCAAACCGGGCGCGCGTCCCTGTAACGTATCGTTGAACATCGACAACAGCTTTTCGTAATTGTTTTCGCGCGAGATACGGTTGGAAATCTTATATAAATTCACACACTCATCAATGAAAACGAACAAACCGCGGCTTCCCGTTTTGCGCACGAACACGGCGAACAGTTTGATGAAATCGTACCAGTTGTCGTCATCGATAATACTGCCGACTTTGAGAAATTTACGCGCTTCGGTTTTCGTTTCATACTCGCCGCGAAGCCAGCGCATACACGCGCTTTTCGTTTCGTCGTCGCCGTTCACGTAAGCCGTGCGGTAAGTCGAAACGACCGTCGCGAAATCGAATCCGCCGATCTGCCCTTCGAGTTCGCTCACGACGGAATAAACTTTCGCGTTCAATTCCAGCGTGAATTTAGGATCGTCCGGTGCGAACCCCATCGCGGCGACTTCACCCTGAAGCGTGGAAATCCATTTCGCGATGAGCTGCGGCAGCGCTCCGCCTTCCGGCGACGCTTTTGAAGATAAATTCTTCATGAGTTCGCGGTAGGTTGCGATACCTGTTCCCTTCGAGCCGCATATACGCCGTTCCGGCGACAAATCGGCGTCGGCGGTTATAAAGCCGCGCTCCATCGCGTAACCGCGTATCAATTGCATTAAGAAACTTTTGCCGCTGCCGTATTTGCCTATCAGAAACCGCATTGAGCTGCCGTTGTCGTTTATGACTTCAAGGTCATTTAACAGGGCGGCGATTTCATCTGTACGCCCGATAGCCAAGTACGGCGCGCCGGTGCGCGGCACAACTCCCGCCGATATTGAATTAATCAATGATGAAAGTATTCTCTTAGGTATCTTCTGCTGTTGCTGCGCGTCCATTAACCAGTTCCTCCATCTCGCCTATATAGTCCGGTATTATAGAATACCAATCGTCATCGGCATAAATCACTATATCTCCAATTATGTCGTAAATATATTCGTTTATGCACTCAACCAATGAATCCTCAAGCATGTTGTTCATTTCCGCAATCGCGGTGAATCCGACTTTGTCTTCGAGTAAAATATATTTTATCGCGTTGATTATGAATGATTTTGTTTCATCCGCGATTGATTCTGTTTCTTCAATAACTTCTTCCGGTTCTTCCTCAAACGTTTCAACTAATGTATGCGTAATCTCCCACGATTCTTTTTCAATTTCGAGCGCGGCGTCAGTCGATAACGTTGCGCTTCTCGCTTCGTACAAGTGCGCGTATTGATCTTCCGCTTCTTCCTCTTTGGTTTTCTTACGTGCAGGCTTTAATTGAAATTGAACGAAATATTCCTCAAGAGTTGCGATTACATCGTCCGTTAGGCTCGGAGTAGATAGGCGCCCTTTTATGCCGACCATCGCGCGGACTTTGTTCTCCGCGTATTTTATTACATCGCTGACTATCAGCCGCAGATCCGCAGAGCGCGTGAACGTATTGTACTCAATATCGATTCTACGCTTGACATTGTAAGCGCACAATGAACCGCTGTATGCGTCGCGGGTCACTTTCGTCTGCGACATGCGGTCGGCGCTTATATGCCGCTTAGCCGTGTAATTGTACGCTTCCGTTATATATTTCTGGAACAGTTCCCTTGTCTCTTCCGTGACGTACTTGCTCTTCTGCCAGTCATAATTCGACGCACTTTTCATAAGCATAGCGAGATACGGATCGGAGTTCTCGTCGATTTTGATGTAAAATTCTTTGAATGACGCCTGCGCGTGTATTTCGTTCATCAGTTCGGAATCAATACGCGCGAACAGTGGGTTCAATTGATTTATAAGACAATAATCACAGAGCCATTCGATTATGTATCTGTCGAGGCGTTTGTATTCATTGCGGTACGCCAACCAAACGTCCATCAGCAGTTCGATACCGTCCGCCGCCGGAATCAAATCCGGCAGGTTGATGATTTCGTAGATGTACAGCAGAATATAGCTGTAGTCCGTTTGCAGATAGATTTTGTTGCGTACGTTTTCGCGCCACCACAAGTACCAGTTACGCTGTCCGTAGTCAAGCTGGATGTACTGCGGCATATATGAGAAGAATTTGATGTGCTGACATTCGCCGTAATAGCGCGTGAAATTCTTTTCCGCGTCCGTGCGGAAACGCTCGTAAAATGTGAATTTCGACGGCCACAACCAAACGTCAACTTTAGTTATCAGCGGGTTAACCGGAGAATACGAACACAACGGTTCGGCTTCGTATTTGATTTTTGTGATTTCCTGTTTAGGCAATTCCACGCCTTGCACCGCCGGTTTCCCTCCGGTCGTATCGAATTCCATGAGAACGGCTTCAGTATCTTTCGCGAAGCGACTTATGGGTTTCTTGCGAGGAAGGATTTGCCCAATGTCCCAGTCCTTGTCTTTATCCATATATAGTTTTTTCACCACTCATATTATTATCATTGAGCCGTAATCGTAGAGTTCTTCGTCCGATAACGAAACCGGAAATGTTTTATGTTTTTTCAAAAAATTATTTATTATTTCATAGTCAGGATGTTTTTTGATGTCGCCGAAAAAGTATACTTTATCTTCAAAGTTACAGCTCGCGCCGCCGATAAATCCGTAACCGTAACCGCGCAGGTTTATGTTTCCCGGACGAATCAGCAACACTTCGGCGTTTAATGTTCGGGCGATATTTAAATCGGAAGCTATTACTGCGTTGTCGTTCACGATACACGTTGAGCAACGTGCATATCCTTGATTCAGGTTGACATCTACTTTTATATGTTTGGATGTATAATTATTCTTGCCATAAACGACGCCGTTTAAATTCAATGCGTTCAATAATATATCATGCGGATATTTCGCGCCGATCGGTTCGTTTGTAATAATTACGTCAAATCCGGCAAAAAGATTTTCATTTAAATTATAGTATTCCTCATGCACGAGCAGTTTCCCGCACGGCAATTTGTAAATAAGCATGTCCGCGTGAGCAGAAACGGGTTCCGGCAGTAATTCGAAATGCGGAAGAAAGCGGATTTCAAAGTTTTTCGAGAGATTGTTTTTAATTTTATCTGATATTTCACAGCTAATAAATATTACCATAATTATATTGGTTTTAGATACCGTATATAAATAACATAAAAAATAATTGTAAAAAGATATAAGCCTGTAATAATGACTCCTTCAATTGTCAGTAAATGCGACATAATTAAAGAAAATGCAGCAGCAAAAACGCCGATTAAAATCACAAAACACGTAAATTTCGCCAATTTGCCAGATAAAATGTGAAACAATAATAATCCAACAATGCAAACCGCCATTATCGCGGTAATAAAGGGAAATTGATTGGGGCTTCTACTTGTATGAAGTGAAAGCATAGATAGGAATAACCCCAAACCCAAAAATATAAAAGGTATTATGTTCAGTTTTTTGAAAATCAATCGAAAAACGAAAATTGAATTACAAATTAGTGCTAAAACCCTTATAGGTAATCCCAATACTTCTTGATATATAAAAATATCACCTGTTAATTCTATATTAAAATATGAATAAGGCTTCGTCCAATCACCTCTCCAAACACCCTCTAATGTATCGAATTCTACACACGATTCCGTAATATAAGCGTTAGGCGAAAGCATAACAATTATCGACAACAGCATACAGAAAAGCATAGCCGCCAATAATATTTTTTTCATAGCAAAATCTTCCCATTCCCATTTTTTTAACTATCTCATATATATTATATCACGTAAAAAAGCGGATTTCAATAGAAACCCACTCTTATTACTTAAATATTTTTTTATACTGCCCGTGTAACCTTGTTTGAACGCATACAACGCGAACATACGTGCATAGTTTTATGCGTTCCGTCAACTACCGCCTTGACGTTTCTTATATTGGGTTTCCATGTTCTATTCGTTCTGCGTATCGAGTGCGATACGTTATGCCCAAATGATACACCTTTCCCGCAAACATCACATTTTGCCATTTGGTGACACCTCCTTATATGAGTGAAACATATTATCTAATAAATTATTATACCACAAATATTTTCAAATTGCAATACCTTCATTGAGAATCTTTTTTGCGAATTTCGCCGCGTTTTATTTTTCCGCCGAGCGTTTTCGGAAGTTCGTCAACAAATTCGATCACGCGCGGATATTTATACGGCGCGGTTATGTTTTTGACGTGGTTCTGCAATTCTTTTTTCAATTCATCGCTCGGAACACAGCCTTTAACTAAAACGACGGTCGCCTTAACGATCTGCCCTCTGATTTCGTCGGGAACGGCCGTTACCGCACATTCAAGCACGGATTTGTGCGTGAGCAGCGCGCTTTCAACCTCGAACGGTCCGATACGGTAGCCGGAACATTTTATAACGTCGTCGCTTCTGCCCTCAAACCAAAAGTATCCGTCGGAATCACGCCAAGCCATGTCGCCCGTGTTGTAGATTCCGTCTTTCCACGATTTCGCCATTGCTTCGTCATCTTTGTAATACTCCTTAAATAAACCCGTTGGATAGATTCGATTCGTTCTGATAACGATCGAGCCGACTACGCCGTCCTCGCAACTATTGTTGTTTTCATCGACGATGTCGATGTCATAGAGCGGCGAGGGCTTCCCCATCGAACCCGGTTTTATCGGGTCGAATCCGAAATTACCCAACATAACCGTCGTCTCCGATTGCCCGAAGCCTTCAAATATATCGTGTCCGGTGTATTCTTTGAATCGTTTAATAACTTCGGGATTGAGCGGTTCGCCGGCGGTACAGCAATGCTTTATTGACGACAAATCGTATTTTGTCATGTCCTCTTTGATTAAAAACCTTAATGTACTCGGCGGAGCGCAGAATGTAGTCAATTTTAGATACTCCATCGCTTCAAGTAATTTGATTGGTTGGAACTTTTCCCAGTCGCCGAACGCGACGATAACGGCTCCGGCAATCCATTGTCCGAAAATCTTTCCCCAGCCGAATTTTGCCCAGCCGGAATCCGACCACGTAAAATGCAATCCGCCGTCTTCAACTTGCTGCCAATATTTCGCCGTGGTGATGTGCCCTATCGGATAAGTATAGTCGTGTACGACCATCTTCGGCATACCTGTCGTGCCTGACGAGAAGTAAATCAACATGGTTTCGTCGTTGTCCGTGTGAACGCGTTCGAGTTTGTCATCCGCTTCATCGATCAGTTTGCATAAATCGGAGCAACATGAATAACCGAGAAGCGTCGGACACTCAGGACGCGCCGAATCCAATTCTTTTACAATATCGGCGTCGTCAATGGCGCAGATGTATTTTATCGAAGCGGAGTTGCAACGGTAAATTATGTCTTTCGACTTGAGCTGAACCGTCGCCGGAATCGAAACCGCGCCGATTTTGCATAACGCGATGATAGAAATCCACACTTCCGGACGCTGCATGAGCATTAGCATGACTTTGTCGCCTTTTTTGATACCCATGCTTTTGAAAACGTTCGCCGCTTTATTGCTCAAACGCGATATATCGCCGAACGTGAATCTTTTCTCAATTGATTCGTTGTCATTGTTGTACCAAACAAGCGCGGGTTTGTCCGGCTCGAGCCGCGCGTATTCATCGATTATGTCGTAACCGAAGTTGAAGCGCTCCGGTATTATCAATTCATAATTGTTTTTTAAATCTTCATAGCTTGTAAATTCCGTCTTTTTCAGGAATTTGTTTAATAAGTTCATGTTTAATCATCCATTTCATTCATTTATTACGGTAAGGAATGTCGCCGGTTTATCGCCGACGGCTCTCTGTCCGTGAGGCAGTGCGGGATTGAAATAGATACTGTCGTCTTTTTCCAAGATGTGTTCTTTGTCGCGAATCTTGACTGCGATCGTACCGTCAAGGACGTAATTAAATTCCTGTCCTTTATGCGCGACGAGCGCAGGTGTTTTATCGCTCGGATCGAGAGTGACTATCATCGGTTCCATATCCCGCCCTATATAATTATAAGCAAGCGAAGTAAATTTATAACCTTTGAAACGTTCCACATTAATACCGTTGTGCTGGCGCACGATAGTATAATCCACCATGCGCGGGCTGTCGCCCACAAGCAAAACGGTAGGGTCTACACCGAGTGAATTTGCAATCAAATACAGTTTTCCAATCGGTATATCTGTGACTCCGTTCTCATACTCTAAATATAATTCTACAGGGACGGATATGTCAACGGCAATTTGTTCAGCCTCGATATCCAAAATTTTGCGCAGTTCCATAACGCGCGCTGCGATTTGTTCAACTTGCGGTAACACTGATATACACCTCCAATAATTTTTTTGTTTATATATTAACGCTTATTTTTTATTGTAATAACAAGCACTATTATAATTGATATAAGGAAAAAAGGAAATACATAAAAATATAATGCCAATGCCGTACCTAAATATTGAAACCATCCGGGACGATTATACTCATAAATGAAAGGTAATAATGGTACTGGTATAAAACCAATAGGTAAAATCCATTGGTTGAACGGTCTTTTTTTGATAAAATAATAGAATCCGTATAATGGAATAAAACAACATATGGTAAAAAATACATTGAGGATTGCATTAGCATTATTTACGTTTTTTAAAGATAACAAAAACGTATAAACGACAGACAATAAGAACGGATATAAAATATAAATTAATATGTGTAATATTTTTTTCATTCAATACCCCAAATTTATTTCTTATCCGACTTCTTAAACGAAAACTTATTCTCTGTCCCTGCGAGCAAGCGTTTTATATTCTCTCTGTGCAGGAATATAATGAAAACCGAAATAAGTAACGAAATTATAGTAATTATATAATTCGGTTCGCCCATGAATCTGTTCAGTATCAGCGGGTAAACGATCATGCACATGACCGAACCGAGCGAGAGATATTTCGTAAAGCCGACGATTATTACAAAAATTATAAGCAGTATCGCGAATACAATCGGGTTCAACAATAACAACATCGCGGCGGCGGTCGCTACGCCTTTGCCGCCTTTGAATTTGAAATACACCGGATACACGTGCCCGACAATGCAGAACAGTCCCGCAACGTATCCGCCCATGTCGCCGTTCAGCATCGTACCGATTATCACGGCGATGATCGCTTTCATGCAGTCGCCGAACAGCGTCATTCCTGCGGCGACCTTGCCGTATGTGCGCATCATGTTTGTCATTCCGGCGTTGCCGCTGCCGTGCTTGCGGATATCGTCCTTGAATTTGGTTTTGGAAATAATAATCCCGAAATTAACGCTCCCGAGCAGATACGCGATTACAGCGCCAATCACAAAGCCGATAATCCACCATGCGGTGTTGGGATATTCGAATACTTCTATCATTTATGTGTCCCCCTGTTCGTCTGAGCGCTGGCGTATTACAAACTGTATCGGCGTACCTTTGAATCCGAA
>WREN01000022.1 GCA_009779295.1 Oscillospiraceae bacterium
CCGATGGTCGCCGAACTCGAAAGCGGTCGCATACTTGTAGTATTCCGCGGTTCTAACGTGCAAGCGCCGAATTGGAAAACGCGCATCGAACCGGGCGCGCCGGGATTTAAATGGTACAGTTACTCCGACGACGGCGGTAAAACTTTTACAAATCCCGCGCCTTGGCATTTTGACGACGGCGAAGTCATATATTCCTCCGCGACGATTTCATATTTTTTGCGCGCGAACAGTACCGGCAAACTATATTGGATGGGCAACATGACGAGCCATCATGTCAACGGCAATTACCCGCGCTGGCCGCTCAACATCGTTGAAGTCGATGAAAAATACGGCACGGCAAAAAAAGAATCCTTCACGGTCATCGATACAAAAAGGGATTGGGAATCGGCGGATTTGCAACTGTCGAATTTTAACATTCTTGAAGACCGCGAAAGCGGAGATATCGAATTGTGGCTGGCGAAAATAGGGCAGTACAGCAATAAAGAGGTGTACCGCGCCGAGACCTGGAAATACCGTATAAATATAGGAGGTTGTTAATTTGAAACGATATCCGGTAATTTTATTATTGCTTTTAATTCTGCTTGTTTCGTGCCAAACCGGCGGAAATAATTCGAACACCAACCAGCGCGAATCAAAATCCAACGAAACCATTTTCGCCGCGGACACTGAAATTGATTATTACAAAAATATTCCGGGCGGTTTAAATTACAATGGTTACGCTTTCACGGTACTCACGTGGGATCCGGCGGCTGAAGGCTGGAACCCTTATATCATCATAGATGAAATAAACGGCGAAGTTCTCAACGACGCCGCGTTCGACCGCAACATGGAAATCATGCAGCTTCTGAACGTGGAAATTTCTTCTCTCTACAGAGCATATCCTACGGCTATATGCGATCAGGTAGTCAAAGACAACGCCGCGGGCGATTGTACTTACGACATCGTTTTACCGTGGGGCGGCCGTTCGAACATGCCTAATTTGATACTGCAAAACCAATTGTACGACTGGAGACAGGTGCCGTATATCGATTTGGAAGCCGCTTGGTACAACCAAACCGCGAACGACGCTTATACCGTCAACGGCAAGCAGTATTTCTGCGTCAGCGATTTAACTTATCCGCTTCACGCAACGTTCAGCATTTTATTCAACAAGGATCTGTTCGTCGATTACGGGCTTGAGTTTCCTTATCAGCCGGTTTACGACGGCAAATGGACGTTCAACGCGTTCAACGGTTATATAAAAGATTTTTATTCCGACGTCAACGGCGACGGCAAAGTAGATTCCGGCGACCGGTTCGGGATGTCATGCTATTTGATTTCTCTGGCGAATATGATTTTCGGTTGGGGGGAAGAACCGATAAAACTTAACGAAAACGGTTTTACGTTAAATATCTACAATGATAAAATTTCGACTATCATGGATAAATTGTACGGCTTGGCAAACAGTCAGGATGTATATTACGGCGACGGTATGATGGTTTATGAGATTTTCTTCAGAGGCGACTCGCTGTTTGTAACGTACGGCAGCGATCCGATAATGCTCCGCGATATAGATTTTGATTTCGGCTATCTGCCAAACCCGAAATTCGACGAGTCTGAACAAAATTATATCCTGGAGGCGAGCGGCGGCTGGACGGGAATACCGATCAGCAGGACGGCCGACGAAGTAAGCCGCGCCGGAGCTATATTCGAAGCGATTTCTGCGGCTTCAACGAAATATGTCGTGGACGCGTTCGCGCAAAAATATATCGAGAATAAAGTTTTACGCGACGAGGATTCCGTCAATATGTTCCGCATAATGCGTAACGGCGCGTATTATCAACGCGCGCGATTCTTCGATACGACGGATTTATTAAATTCGCATCTCAACTACTACGTGCAAATTCTCTCAAGCAAAAACGGTTCGGTGAATTTAGCTTCGCAATACGCGAAAAACGCTGACAAACTGCAAACCACACTGGACGGTATTTATGAAATGATATTGGAAAACTAAAAAAGAGCATTAATGCTCTTTTTTAATCTTCAATAAACATTTTCGATAATCGATAAGTTAGTTGAACTAACTTGACATATTACACCAAAAAGAGTATAATTTTATAAAGAAACAAGGAGGATAAAATATGCAACAATTTTTTATCGGCGAAAATCAACTTGAAATAAAATCTTTGAGCGATATAATATTCCGCGTTCGGTACGCGAAAAACGGAAATTTCCACGAAAGTTTACTTTCGAGGTACAACATTATCAACGAACCATCCAACGATAATAACACGACCGTAGAAGTAATAAATGAAACGCTTTATATCAAAGATATTATTATCAAATTATCATTATTAAACGAAGGCTATCAAATTCAATTCTCGCTTGACGAAAACGAACGCATATTCGGTTTCGGCGATATGGGGCGCGAATCAATCCAGAAGCGCGGCACGAAATTGAAACTGTGGCAAACAAACGTCACAGGCTACGGACCGATACCGTACTTTATGAGTTCAAAAGGCTGGGGCGTACTCGTAAACACCACATTCGCGCAGGATTACGACGTCGGCTGCGATATAAAAGATAAAATCACCGTTTCAGTTGCGAGCGGTACGATAGATTTTTATATCTTCATCTCCGACAGCATGACCGGCGCGTTGGAGTTATACACGGATATAGCCGGTAAACCCGTTATGCTTCCGAAATTCGCTTATGGATTCAACTTTGTCAGCAACGAAGAAAACGGTGCGCGTGAAGTTCTAACGGATTGTTATCAGTTCCGTCAGGAGGGAATCCCTTGCGATATGGTCGGTTTAGAGCCGGGGTGGATGGAGAAGCACTATGATTTCTCCGTCAACAAGCGCTGGCATCCCACGCGGTTTTATTTCCCCGAATGGCTGCCGATCAACTACTACGGCACGTGGTCTTGGATATACAGCCTGCAAAAACTCGGATTTAGTTTGAGTTTGTGGTTATGCTGCGATTACGATTTGCTATGGGAGGAAGAAAAAACCCGTCTGGAAGTTAAACAAAACGATTTCGAAGGCGCGACAATAGCGGATAAACATTTTAGCAGCGGCGTAGTGATGGATCAAATTACGAAACCCGGCGAGGCTTGGTTCGAACACCTCAAAAAGTTCGTGGATCAAGGAGCGGCGGCGTTTAAACTCGACGGTTCGAATCAAGTGCTTGAACATCCCGACCGGATTTGGGCGGGCAAGTACCGTGACGACGAAGTTCACAACGTGTACCCCGTCATTTACGCGAAACAGATGACAAAGGGTTTTGAGGAATACACGGGCAAACGTTCGTTGATTTATACTCCGTCCGCCTATGCGGGAACACAGCAATTCGCGGCTACTTGGGCAGGCGATACGGGCGGCGGACCGGCAACGGTTGTTTCGGTGTTGAATTTCAGCATGTGCGGTCATTCAAATTCATCGTGCGATCTGGAACCGACCGATCCGATAACGATCCATTACGGGTTTTTGATGCCGTGGTCGCAGCTTTTGGGATGGCGAAACTGGCATCAGCCATGGTTTTTGGGTCCGGAACTTAAAAACTGCATAAAAGATTACGCGCGTTTGCGTTCATCGCTGTTTCCGTACATCTACTCCATGGCGCACAAAGCGGCGGCGACGGGTATTGCGTTGGCGCGCCCGCTGGCGCTCATGCACCCGGACGACGACGCATACGACAACGTCAGCAACCTGTATTATCTGGGCGACAGTTTACTCGTCGGCGTTTTCGACATGAACTTCACGTTGCCGCCCGGTATGTGGTACGATTACTTCACGGGCGAACGTTACAGCGACACGGTGAACTATGTACCGCCGAAAGGCAAGGGCGGAGGGTTATTCGTCAAAGACGGCGCGATCGTAGTTACACAAGAACCGATGCAGTACGTGAACGAAAAGTACCCGGATGTTTATCACGTGAATGTTTATCCGGGAGCGGATTGTTCGTTCACGCTTGTCGATGACGACGGCATAACATACGATTACCGCGACGGTGTAATTTCGGAAACGAAGTTCGAGATCAGCAATACAACCGAAACAGATTTTGATTTTACGATATATAAACGGCAGGGGAGTTATACGGCAAATGATGTAAATGATATTGAAGTCATCATACATGGCTGGGATAAAAGATATATTGTCACCGCTTCGGAACGCAGGGATAAAGATTTAACTTGGCATATAAAAAAAGAGCTGAACTGAACAGCTCTTTTTTATTCTTCGCATGTTATTTCAGATTCACTTGACAAACTGAAATAATTGTATTATAATTGGCATGTTATTTCAGTTTCAAAAGGAGAAATAAGAGTATGAATAGCCGTTCAGGAGAATGGAAAAAGAATTTATCCGGCGACGCCGCGTATATGTCGTTCGTGCCAAAACACTTACCGCCATATCCGGCATTAGAGTTTGATACGGAAATCCTCGAAATATTAATTTCCGCAAATAAAAGCATCGCGCTTTTGGATGGGTTATCTTCGCGGATACCAAACATTAATTTGTTCATTTCTATGTATGTCCGCAAAGAGGCGTTGATGTCATCACAGATTGAGGGAACCCAAGCTACTCTTGAGGATATCCTTGACCCATTGTTAGATGAAAATGTGAACCGTAATGTAGCCGATGTAATCAACTATATCAAAGCAACTGAGTTTGCGATAGATCGGATGAAAGAGCTGCCTTTGTGCAATCGTTTGATAAGGGAAACTCACGCTGTACTGATGGAAGGCGTTCGCGGAGATGAATGGACGCCCGGCGAATTCAGAAAGTCACAGAACTGGATAGGCGGTCAGGGAAGCACAATCAAAACCGCGCGGTATATACCTCCGTCACCGGAAGATATGATTGAGACAATGTCAATGCTGGAATATTATATGAACCACGATGAGTATTTCGGCGACTTAGATTATTTGATTCGGACGGCGCTCATTCATTACCAGTTTGAAACGATACATCCGTTCCTGGACGGCAACGGACGAATCGGGCGGTTGCTTGTCACATTGTTTTTAATACAAAAACAAGTTTTATCCGCGCCTGTCTTGTATATCTCTTATTCCTTAAAGAAAAACCGTACAGAATATTACGACCGCCTGTCGCTTGTCAGAAAAGATGGAGATTATGAGCAGTGGGTAAGATTTTTCCTGACGGTAATTCGCGAATCGGCAGATGATGCTGTTGATACAATAGATAAATTGGTTGAATTGCGCGAAAAAAATGTTGTTTTGATTCGCAATATGGGACGATCTGCGAAAACGTTGCAAAAGCTGCTGAATTACCTTGAGAAAAATCCAATCATCGAAATCCAAAAGACAGCGGCTGCTTTTGGTGCGGCGTACAACACAGTATCTGACGCAGTAGAGCGGTTGTGCGAACTCGGTATATTATCACAAGCAAGCGGAATACGCAGAAACAGAACATTCTCATATAAAGCATATTTAGAAATTTTAAGAAATGGTACTTGATTAATAACCCTTCCTTATTCATAATGCTCCTTGTAAGTGATTTCACTAACTTTGCCAGAAGTATTCGCGCGAAGTTATGAAATTCTTTTGTTGCGCTTCATCGAAGTTTTTCGCTTCGTTGTCATAATACTTTTGCGGTATCAAAACAACTTTACCGCCTTGCCAATCTTTGCCGTAACTGCTGATTCCGTAACGCTCGATCCTCATCAGGTTCTTCGCCATGTAATCGCGGTAGCCGTCGAGATTCGTCATACTTCCCTCGTTGCCCCAATTGGTGCTTTCCGGATTCGCGAACAATTCTCCGTCCGCGAGCAGAATATCCCTGAACTCCTCAACCCCGATAATTTCGCCCGCTTTATTTTTGAGATAAAGATTAGCCGACGGGTCGAGCATAATCCACTTACCCAGACTTTCACAGTAAACGCTCACGACAACATGACAATCGTCGAACGGCTGCTCATACGGCATACACGTGACGTGGAACGTCTTAATGTTGTAAGCGCGTATCAACTGCGCGAGTGTAATCGCCAACCCGCGGCAATTCGTCCGACCCTCATGCTGGTCCGCATAATCCATCAATGCCTGCGGAGTTCTTTCTTTCGCCAAACCGCCGCCGTCAGGATTCCCGTGCCTGTAACGCGCACAGAACCAGTGCATCAGCGCGATCGCCGTATCAACATCACTCTTGTCTTTAACCAACTCGTCAAGATTATACTTCCCGAGAATATCCAACATATTCTCACGCTCGTCGAATTTAAACTCAAACTTCAAATCGGATTTAATATCGCCGTATTCGGCGTATTCTTTCAGTATGTCAATCTTTGGCGCGTCTTTTAATGCGACCGTAGGTTTCGGAGGATCTAAATCATAAGGAATATGCGCAATTCTTTCGTAATTACGTATAATCGGTTCTTCAGTTAGTCCTACTTGCGTAAATTCACATTTTATAAAATCATCGTGTGTTAAAGTTAAAATATATTCGGCGCGATTAAATCTGTCATTATGGAAAAAACACAAAGAATTTTTATCACACTCTGTATATAACGCAGGGAAATTATGACCTCCGTCAGGAAGCCAGGAAATTTTAACCTCTACTTCCCCGCTTTCGCTATTTTGTCTGATACTTAATACTCTTGCTCCGTCCTCACGTTTCCATTGTCCTATAAATCTCTTATCAAAATCGACCCACCAAGTCCATGCCATACTTTTACCCTCCTATTATCAATTCCCCGAAGAATTCCGGGCGATGGAAATCGGGTTTCTCCACATCCACAAGTGACCACATTCCGTAATGCGTTACCGCCGTTTCGTCGCCGCACTTATAGAAATTGCCGTAAATAACTTTCCCTTTTTCAAGCGAAAACTTACCGAACACGGCTTCAAGCAATTCTTTCGAGAAGTAAACTTCAACCGTCCAAACTCCGTCGCCGACAACGGCGATAATTTCGGGAATATCCGTAATCTCGTTTAACTTCTTGCGACCATTGCGCTCCGTACCCACGCCAATCAAACACGTGCCGAGTGAATTCATCTCGCAGTTTAAGTAAGTACCGCCTTTCTCCATCGCGAAGAAAAACTCCATACAACTATCTTTGTACACATCGTCGTAGAAATTCTTATACGTCGCTTTAGGACTGCTCTCAAAACACGTCATCTTCGCGGCGATTCCGCCGTTGTAAACGACTGCTTGTGCGAATGTTTCCGGTTCGTAACCTCCTTTTTCCCACCTGTAATTTTTAATGTACGCCTTTTCAATCTCGCTCCAATCGATCGCCGAAACTTTTTTAATGTTATATTTCATATTTTTAACCTCCGTAAAATTTTGTTAATTTTATTTTATAACAGTTGTGCAATATAATCAAGCTGAAAAGTTTAAACATTATTTAAATTTATTGGCGCACGGTATGGTATAATGAAATGAATCCCCCCTGTCTAACCCCAACTTCGTTGGGGCTGGCGACATCCCCCCTTTAACAAGGGAGGGAAAGAACGAATATTAATTATCCTTCTCCCCCTTGCTAAAGGGGGATACGGCGTAGCCGAGGGGATTCCGTACAATTTACTGAGGTGAAAAATTTGGACAAAAACATAAAAATCGGTTTCGTTTCGCTCGGATGCCCGAAAAATCAAATCGACACTGAAATCATGCTGCATGAATTGATGACGGTCGGCTACGAGATTACGGGCGAGGACATCGAAGCTGATATTATCATCATAAACACGTGCGCGTTCATTGAGAGCGCGAAAAAAGAAGCCATAGACAACATTCTCGACGTTGCGTGGCTCAAAAAAAACTCGAATTTGAAAGGAATCATCGTCACGGGATGCCTGCCCGAACGCTACCGCGACGAAGTTATGGCGGAGCTTCCCGAAGTTGACGCCGTGCTTGGCGTAGGAAGTATACATGACGTAGTTGAAGCGGTTGAGAATGTTGCTTCCAAACAAAAGTTTACATCGTTCAAACCCGTTAGCGAACTCGTCCTCGGCGGCAACCGCGCCTTGACTACGCCCGAATTTTCGGTTTACTTAAAAATCGCAGAAGGCTGCGATAACCGCTGCTCGTACTGCGCCATACCGTCGATACGCGGCGGTTACAGGCAGCGTCGTTTTGACGATATCGTTTCCGAGGCACAGACATTGTCTGACCTCGGCGCAAAAGAGATAATACTCGTCGCGCAGGACACGACTAATTTTGATAGGCTCCCTGAACTCATTCTTACAATCACATTAAAAACTAATATTGAGTGGCTCCGTTTGTTGTATTGTTACCCCGATAAAATCACGGACAAACTTATTTTCGAAATCAAAAACAATCCGAAAGTTGTCAAATACATCGATATGCCTATCCAGCATATCTCCGATAAAATCCTGAAATCCATGAACCGTCACGGCGGCAGCGATGTCATCAAATCCGCAATCAAACGTTTACGTGAAGCAGACATCTGCATACGTACGACGGCTATCGTCGGCTTCCCGGGCGAAACGGAAGAAGATTTCGCGGAACTTTGCGAGTTCATCAAGGAAACCCGTTTCGACCGTTTCGGAGCGTTCACGTATTCGCAGGAAGAAGGCACTCTCGCCGCCGGATTTGAAAATCAAATCGACGAACAAACAAAGCAAGACCGCTACGATACTCTCATGGAAATCCAATTGCAAATTGCAATCGAATTAAACGAAGCAAAAATCGGAACAGTACAAAAGGTGTTGTGCGAAGGATTCGATGTCGTTTCCGAAATGTTTTACGGGCGTTCATACGCCGACGCGCCCGACATTGACGGCAAAATCTACTTTGGCGGCAAGGTGCCGCAGCCAATACAAGGAACTTTTTATAACGTTAAAATTACCGAGGTACTCGATTATGACCTGATCGGCGAGGTGATAACATGAACCTGCCGAACCGAATTACAATTGCGCGCTTGATTTTGATACCGTTTACGATGATTTTCATGATATTCCCTATCCTGCCCGACTTCTGGTCGCGTATAATCGCCGCCGGAATCTTTGGCGTGACCGCGTTCACCGACTTTCTCGACGGTTACATCGCACGCAAATACAACATGATAACCGATTTCGGCAAGTTCCTCGACCCGCTCGTTGATAAAATGCTCATCTTCGGTGCGTACATCGGAATCCTCATCATGCACAGCGATAATAAAATTTTCTGCATCGTTTTCGCGTGGGTGTTTTTCATAGTGATACTCCGCGAGATAGCCGTAACGTCACTGCGTATGATAGTTTCAACCGACGCGAGCAAAGTCGTCGCCGCGAGCTGGCTCGGAAAAATCAAAACGGTTTCGCAAATGGTTTGCGTGATTTACATCCTGCTCGAACCGTTAATGCCGTGGGGTGCGGTACCGATCATTTCATACGGCTTAATCATCATAATGACATTTATGACTTTGTGGTCGGGAATCGACTACTTCAAAATCTATTTACCGTTATTGGATATTAAAAAATGAATAATAACAAAACAATAAAAAAAGCCCCGATGCATTACCGTACCGTTGCAACAATAATCATAATAATCATTTTTTTCACCGCGATAATTATATTCGGTGCTTATAATCTTCTGACAAAAAAACCCGTAGTGGATAACAACGTCCCGTTTTCCACAAATCCGCTTCCGCCGGGCGAAATGCCCGAATTCTGGGATGAATCGGGTATGGAAAATATCAGCGGTTATAATTTTACGCGCAAAAAGGACGTTTACAACTTTCTCGTTTGCGGCGAAAGCGATCAGACTGATACCATGATGATAATAAATTACGATGTAGCGAATCAAAAAATCAATGTAGTTCAAATACCGCGCGATACTTATATCAATGCCGGCCGGAATTTTAACAGAATAAATTCTTATTTCACAGGCGAATACAACCGGCTGCGCGGCGAAGAAAACCGCCGTTATCAAGCTATGGAAAACCTCACAGATTTTATCGAGCAGAATCTTACTTTGCAAATCGACTGGTGGGTTTGCATCAATACCGAAGTTTTCCGCAATATCGTCGATATTATCGGCGGTGTTGAAGTCGACGTGCCGTACAAAATCGATTATGAAGATCCTTATCAGGATTTGTATATCCATCTTGAAGCGGGTTTGCAGACTCTTGACGGCGCGAAAGCCGAACAGTTCGTGCGTTTCAGATCAGGTTACGCGCTTCAGGATTTCGGGCGTATGGACGCGCAGAAAATTTTTATGACTGCTCTGCTTAAAAAGGTAAAAACGAGTTTGAATGTAACTACTATAACAAAAATCGCGAAAGAAGCTATACCCAACATCGAAACTTCAATCACTGCGCAGCAGATGATTTATTTTGCGTCCCAAGTGCTTAAAGTCAATATGGAAGACGTCACGATGCTTAATTTGCATACAACGAGTGTAGAAAGCGAAACTACCGGGGCGTTGTATGAAGTGCTTCACCGTGCGGATACACTGAAAATCGTCAATACTTACCTGAACGTTTACGCTCAGGATATTCCTAACGCCATTTTCGACAGGAACCGTGTTTTTACAAATACAGCGATAAAGGAAATCCACGACGTGTACACAACGGTCTCCGATTCTGTAAAAAGCGGTCAAACAGCCGCCGAAATTGACGAGAATTCAATATATATTATTCCGCAGAGGTAAATTTGTATTGACAAATTCAAAATTTTACGGTATAATATATAGTTACATGAGTTATAATAATAAAACTTGCAAGACATTACAAATTATTACAAAAAACTCAATTTATTTTTCGAAGAGATAAAGATTTATTACGTTTCAAGATTTATCATTGGGAAATCTAAATGTAATAACATCAGGTTAAAAAACTGAAGGAGTATTATCACCAAATGGAGAATACCCATGGGACGTTTAATACCACCCCGCGCTTTTCAGGCTTTATCACATATATTAAACAGCGTTTTAAAATTACTATTGTAATATTTGCGATTTTAATTTCGGTTGCGGGACTGGTATTTTTAATTAATTATATTGAGAGCAATACGGCGCTCGGATTGAAAATAATTAAAAATGATATATATATGCCCCGGATGTCACCAAACGGCTATAACAGAGTTTTTGACCGGTATACGGGCATGGTAGACGTCACGGTGATTATTGTCGGCGGAGAAACTTATGAAATAACGGTGCCGATGATTACGGTCGGCGAGATCGTTTCCAAATACCGCGAAGAGGATTACAATGCCGGGCGGGTTGAAGCGAATGTACCCGCAAGTACTGTCATTCAACAAAATATGACGATTCATATAAATGAGATCGATTTTATTGAAGTCGTAAGACTTTCGGAAATTCCTTTCACTACTAAAACTTTTGACGTCCATACAATTCCCAAAGGCGAAACAGTAACGACAAAAAACGGACAAAACGCGTTGACGGAAAGAACATACCGGATAAAATACGTAAACGGCGAATTCCATTCGGAGGAAGTAATCGGAGAAACGCCCATTAACCCAGAAGTTCCGGAACAAATACACAGGGGCGTCGGCGGTACGGTGATGGTGAAAGGCGTTGAGCGCAAATATTCATATTATTTGGATGTGACCGCTACGGCTTACGGAGTCGATATAGGATTCGGGGGCGGCGATGAAATCACGTATACAGGCAAAAAAGCCCAGCACGGAATAATCGCAGTCGACCCCGAAATGATAGAACTCGGGTCACAAGTATATATACCCGGCGATGAGTATATCAAAGACGACATATATAAAGCCGAAGACGCCGGCAGCAGTATCATCGGTTACCGTATAGATATCTGGCTCGGCAACGACGACCTTGACGCGCAGATTGAGTTCGGGCGGAGAAGCATCAGGGTGTACATACTGGAAACAGAATAAAAATAAACGCGGATAATTTGATGTTATCCGCATTTTTTTGTGGTTTTATCCGCTTTACAAATTCACCAAACTCATCACGCCGTAGCCTCCGGTTAGAATACCGCCGGATTTAATAAACGCCTTGACTTTTCGCCTGAGAGACGTATCTTCGGGGTAGTCGTCGGGGTTCTCCCGTTTGAGGAGGAATAAAAACGTGATCGTTCCGTCGCTCGGGAACTCATTAACGAGCGTATAATCGCGCTGGAACTTTATAATATTGGAATCTTCCCCAAGCCAATACCGCAGCTGCGGCGATATAAGCCACGACCAGCACGTACAAAACAGAATATCCTCATTAAAATGCTTTTTAAAGAAAGTTTTCGCATTTTTGTAAGCGTCGATACACTCATTATGATAAAGTTTCGGACCTTCGGGAATGTGAGTTGAAAGGCAGAATGCGCCCTTTGTAAGGACTTCGCGGTTGCCGGTTTTTGTCGGCGCAAACGCTCCGGACGGCGTTAAATAAAGCGGAATATCGTTCGTAAGCGGGGAAATTTCAAATTGCAGCCTGCCGAGCGTAAAGATGCAGACGTTCAAATGCCGGTAAAGCCAGTTGAGCCGTATATCGTCAAGCCCGTACCTGCCGCTCGAATGGTGATAGACTTCCGCGGATATCGTGATATCGAGCATCGTGTCGTAATAAACTTTCTCATCGATTCCCTTTTCGTCGAATTTCGCTTTCGCATCGCTTGCGAAATTTATGAAGAGAAACATGTTAAGCGTGCTGAAATCAACTCCGAGTTCAACGGCGAATTCTATTTCTTTCGCGTAGTAGCCGTTGCGGTCAGAAACGAATAAATCAGAAAACTCTGTGTATCGGGCTTCGATTTTTTCAAAAGCGAATAGCTCTTTCATTTCCGACAACGCTTCGGGAAACATTTTTATTTTTTCACAGTAATTGATGAAACATTCAACATTTAACATAATTTATGACCCTGCCTCCATATACATATCAATGACTTTTTCAAGTTTTTCTATTGTCGCGGATTCTAACTGCGCGTATTTCGAAGCAAAATTAGGCGTACTTGTCACATTGTATACATCGAGTATGCCGTTGACTATTTGCGAATAAGCCAAAGCAAAAACGTTTCCCAGACTGTCGTGTATTATGTCTATGATCTGAGCGGACGTATCGTCGCGCGTATATTTTATTTTCAGCGACTGCTCGTAATACGGCGGAATAACCGTTTTCATCGTTTCGCGGTTAAGGACTTCAAGCACGACACAGATCATATCGAAATTGGGCGTCGTCGTTGGAATCGCGCCGACTTCAATAGTATCGTGTGCCGCCGTAATATAATTCGGCTGTTCCGGAGTGAGTTTGGGATAAGGCAGTATCGAAATCTCATCTTCCATGCTGCGGAGCTGTTCCAATGTGGAAAGCCGTTGATAGCCGACCATCAAACTTTTCCGGCTCTGAAAATTTTTAACCAAATCGCCCGCCAGAAAAGTTGAGTTCGCGCCGGAATCAAAAGAAGAGACAAATAATTTTGCCAAACTTTCGTGGAGCAGCAGGGATTTCGGATTGTTAATGGTAAGCTCCGGAATACCGTCCGCGTCCTTTGTGAATATGTCCGTATCGGCGGCCATCATAAACGGGATCGCGGAACCCCATGTCCCCACACATATAAATCCGAACTGGTCGTCGGCGTTCTTGATTACCCCGTCGCCGTCCAGATCTTTAAGGAACGCTTTCGTCAGCGCCGCGAATTCCTCAAACGTCCATTTACCATCCAAAATTTTTTGATAAAGTTCGTCCGACCCACCTTTTATCTGGTCTTCGAGCATAGATTTATTCAGAAACAGCGCGTGGCAGTTCCGTAACATATCTATAAAATAATCGCCCGCAAGTATAAACGATTTTTCTTTCCCTATAGCGATGTCTTCCATAACCGCGTTGTACCAGTAATTCTGCGACAAGTCGAATACGTCTGTTTTCTTATAATTTAAAAACATATTCTCAAGTGAAAGATTAACTAACGAACGCAAGTCGTTGATTATCAGATCGTATTCGTCCGAACCCGACATAATGAGTTTTGACAGAATATTTTCTATCGTTCCGTAATCTTCATCGATTTGGGTATAAGCGAATTTCACGTTAAGCAGGTTTTCGACGTCCATATTTCTCATATAAACCGCGTCGTTGACGATGTCGCCGTCGAATTGCCCCGTGCCTTCGATCATATAGTTTGAGTTGGTGATGATTACGTCGCTTGAGTTAATGCTTGTATGGACTCTGAATAATTGTCCGTCGAAATTATATTTCGCGAATTTATCCTCGGCGGCTGTTGATTCGGCTTCCTTTTGAGTTTCGTTATCGGATTGGGAACCGGGATTTTGAGAACATGCGGAAAATAAAACAAAAACTAATAATATAAAACCAATAATTTTCTTTTTCATATGATTATATCCCCCAATATATCATTTTTTATAATTTTATCACAAACGGAGTAAAAATGCAAGAGGGAACGCGTAATTGCGTTCCCTTATTTTGGTTTTGTAG